>DAIAZB010000579.1 GCA_027443745.1 Thiomonas sp.
CCGCTTCTCGTCGTCGTTGTCTGCGTAATTGGGATACCTTGCCACCGCAGCCATGATCTCGCGTGCCACAGCCAGCGCATCGTCAACGCGGTCGTTCTTCAACTGCCAATAGACGGCAAAGGTCGCCGGATCGAGCCCAAGTTTTTCGCGTTCGGCATCGGCCTGCTCTCGCTCGCCGATCAGTAGCGACAATTGCTCGATGGCCTGTTGCGTGTGGATCGCGCGTTGCTCAAGAGCATCGAGAATGGCCGCCGCGCGTTGGGCAATATCGAGCAGTACCGGCTGCTGTTCCGCCTTCTCCTCGGCCTCGGTTTCGATTGCACGGACCAGGTTGATCACGGCGGCATTGTTATCGCCTTCGGCACGCAGCGCTTGCAAAGTCTTGAGGTCGAACTCCACCACCTTGCCGGTGGCGACGGGTGCATAGGTGCCGGCCATCTCGCGCACCATCTGTTCGGTCTTGCGCGCCACGTCTTCGTAGAAGCGGGTGGGGCTTCCGTAGGCGTTGCGCACCATCAGGTAGAGGTCGGCCAACTGTCGGAACGTGTCGATGTGCTCGCGCAGCTCCGGCGAGGGCGACAGGATCTCGTACAGGCTCTCGATCTGACGGTAGCTGTCGATGAACTCCTGGCGTGGTTCATCGGCATTCCCGGTGCGCATCACATGCCGCAGGATCCCGTGCACCGCGAGCTGTACTATCGCGCGATCGAGGACTGGGTGGTTGCCCACATGCAGCCGTCAAACCGGGCCGGCTCGGCTGCGGGTACGGTCGCACGGGCCGACACTCAACGCTCCGTTCACTGATCTGGAGCAATGATGCGAAAGCAAGGTCTCACTCACTCGGAGTATGTCGTCATGAACAAGCATTGGATCGGTACTTTGATGGCTGGTGCGATGGCCGCATGGGTTGCGCTTCCGGCGCTGGCGGCCCCGGCGCCCAAGACGATGCTGGGACCAGGCGCCATGGCCCCTGATTTCACGCTGCCTGCCACGCTTGTGGGACACGATTACACCTTCGCGCTGAAGCAGGCGCTCGCCAAGGGTCCGGTCGTGCTGTACTTCTTCCCGGCTGCCTACACCAGCGGCTGTGACCTGGAAGCGCACACCTTCTCGACGCACGCAGCCCAGTTCGCCAAGGCCGGGGCGACCATCATCGGCGTATCGGAAAATTCGATCGCGATGCTCAACAAGTTCGAAGTCGATCCGAAATTCTGCGCCGGCAAATTCCCGATCGCCTCCGACCCCAGCGGCAGCGTTGGCGCCATGTACGGGGTCAAGCTGTATCCCCCGCAGAAAGGGGCCAAGACCATCCACGGTCAAACCATCACGCACGGCTTTTTCGCGCGCACGACCTTCGTGATCGCACCCGACGGCAAGGTCGTGGCGTCGATGTCCAGCGAAAAGGACGGCATCTCGCCGGTCCAGCACGTGACGCGTTCCCTGGCTATCGTGCAGCGCCTGCAGGAGCACAAGACGCCCTGATCGGCGGCGCTTGGGCGCAATCGACGCCCGCCTCGCGGCGGGCGCTCTTGCGGTCATGCGTTGATCATGGCGGGCTGCCGTCAGCTGCGCTCGTGCGGCCCGCCATTTCGGTTCGCAAAACAGGGGGCAGGTTGCACTTTTCGAAACTGCACTCTGACTCCTGTTTTCGAACTATGCCCCGGCGCGGTGGTGTTGGAGAGGATCAATGGGGGGTTGCGGTGAGGGTAGCGTTGAATTCAAGGCTATGGAGACAAAGTGCACTCTGACCCCTGTTTTGCGTCACGCCGGTACTGCCAAAATACAGTCCTGCAGCGCCCGTAGCATGTCCTTTCCACCAGCCCAGGTGCCGTAGGTGATCTCACAGATGCGGAGCCCGGCCTCGGCAAATGCTCCCCTCATCCAGGTTTCATCATAGGCGACGCCCTTGGCCGGGTCTTGCAGGTCGAGTAATCGACAGACGCCGGCATCGTGGTCAAAGCGGTAACTGACGGCCGGATCGTTGCGCCGGGTGGCTTCGCGCGTCTCGTCAGTCAGCAGGAAACACGTAACCAGACAGCGGCCACTATCTTGGCTCAAGACTCGCCTTATTTCGCTGAGATAATTTTTTACTTCATTCGGAAGCATATGTGTGAACAAGGACGCTAGAAATACAAGGTCGAATTCATTGCCCGCGTATGGCAGATTATAATCTGTTGCCGAACGCTCCCCATCAGGATTGTAGTGACTGCTTGAGACGTCGGCCAGCTGGAAATGAAAATTCTTCTTCTCGTCGTATGCGGAGCGACAGAATTCAATGGCTGGTGCAAAAACGTCTATTCCTTCATAGCTCCCCTCGTCCGAAAGATATTCCGCCAGGACCCTAGCCTTTTGGCCAACTCCGCATCCCATGTCCAATACCCGCTCGTGAGGTGCGAGGCGGCATCTCTTGAGTAATAGTTCATGCACGAACCCATTGCCGAATTCCACGAACTGGTCAGCCGTAACTGTTCCATCCATGAATAGATGGTCTGGCGGAATGCGAGATATGCTTGAGTTTGTCGACATTCGTTCACCTTTGGCAAAACAAGCAAAACAAGGGTCAGGTTGCACTTTTCGAAACTGCGCTCTGACTCCTGTTTTGCTCCTGTTTTGGTTTTGACTGTTTTGACCGTAACGAGTTGCGGCACGCTCAGCAAACTTTTCGCGGCTACGCAGCCACCC
>DAIAZB010000580.1 GCA_027443745.1 Thiomonas sp.
AAACCAGGCGATGCTGCCTTGCCCGTGCGGCATGATGAACGCCGCGGCCAGCAGCGGCCCGATGGCGGTGCCGGCGTTGCCGCCGACCTGAAAGATCGATTGCGCCAGGCCATGCTGGCCGCCGGAAGCCATGCGCGCCACGCGCGACGATTCCGGATGGAAGATGGACGAGCCCATCCCCACGCAGGCCGCCGCCGCCAGCACATGCGGAAAACTGTCGGCGCGTGACAGCAACAGCAGGCCGACGAAGGTGAAGCCCATGCCGATGGACAGGGAATAGGGATGCGGCTTGCGGTCCGTGTACATCCCCACCAGCGGCTGCAGGATGGACGCGGTGATCTGGTAGGTGAGGGTGATGAGTCCGATCTGGGCGAAGTTCAGGTGCAGCCCCGCCTTGAACAGCGGGTAGATGGCCAGCATCAGCGACTGCATCATGTCGTTGAGCATGTGCGAGAAGCTGATGGCGCCGAGCACGGGATAGCGCGTGCCTTCGGCAGCACTGGCCGTGGGGGCCAGCGCGGAGGATGGTGTGGACATGACGGGGCGGGTTGGCAAGGCGCCAACGATTGCGGCGCAGAGCGAAACTGTACGCCTGGATGTGTTTTTTTGCAGCGCCGCGGCAGGGGTGTGAACAGACCTAGCCCACGGCGGGTTTTGCGTCCGTGGCTGACGTCCTGGCTTGTGTGCTGGCCTGGGTACGGCCCTGCGCGGGCGCTGCCATGCTGAAGACCTGGCTGTAGCCGATGAAAAGGCCCAGGCCGATGAGCCCGACGGTGAGAACGGCGAGGATGAAAATGAGGAGCTTGCTGCCCATGGTGCTGGCCTGCGGTAAGGGTCGACCCAGGCTAGTTGCGGCCCCTCACGAGGTCAAGCCTGGGATAAACCTCGTCACACATGAAACGCTTCGCTGCGCCGTCATGCACCTTGGCCGGCAGGAATGGCGCCATAGGCCAGGCGCAGACGTTCGAGCGCCGCGTCACGCGTGATGGTGTAGTTCTGCGGCCCGGCGCAGGCAATCTTGCACGCACCCATCACATTGCCCAGCTTGCAGGCGTCGGCCAGGCTCCAGCCTTGCTCCAGCGCCCACAGCAGCCCGCCGCGAAAGGCGTCGCCGCAGCCGGTGGGGTCAACCCTGGCACTGGCCTCCAGGCCAGCCACCTGCACGCAGGTTCCGGTCTCGTACACCGTGCAACCTTCGGCGCCCTGGGTCACCACCAGGCCGCGCAACTGTGCGGCCATGTCCTGCAGGCTCCGCCCGGTGCGCTCCACCAGCATGGCGGCTTCGTAGTCATTCACCGCCACCCACGCGGCCTGGGCGATGAAGGCGCGCAGTTCGGCGCCGTCGAACATCGGCAGGCCCTGGCCGGGGTCGAAGACGAAAGGCAGGGCGCGTGCGGCCATTTGCGCGGCATGGTCGAGCATGGCCTGGCGGCCGTCGGGAGCGACGATGCCCAGGCGCAGGCTCGTGTCGGCAGGGACCGTCTGTTCGTGCGCCTGGCTCATTGCTCCGGGGTGGAACGCGGTGATCTGGTTGTTGTCGCGGTCGGTGATGATGTGGGCTTGCGCCGTGTGGCTGCCGGCGATCACGCGCACATGTCCGCGCGAGATGCCGAGGCGGTCGAGGCGAACCTCGTAGTCCACCCCGTCCTCGCCCAAAGCGGCCAGGATGACGGGTTCGCCGCCCAGTTGCTTCATGCCGTAGGCGATGTTGCCGGCGCAGCCGCCGAACTCG
>DAIAZB010000581.1 GCA_027443745.1 Thiomonas sp.
GCAGGGACGCCGGGATCGGCATGGCCGTCGTGCCCTTGAGGATGTCGGACAGGACGCCGGGGGCGATCTTGCAGCCGCAGCCGCCGCCGTGCGAAAGTGAGGTCAGCCGGGGTTCGGTGGGTGTCGCGGGTGCGTTCATGATGGAAGTCCAGGTGATTGTCGGGCCAGCAGCGCAGCCACCAGCACGTGCAGGTCGCGGCGCTCGGCCTCGGGCGCGAACAGCGGCGCCCGCATCGCGATGTGGCGCCGCAGGTCATCGAGCATATCGGGATCGTCCCGGGCGCGCTGCAACAACATCGCCAGAGCCGCATCGTCGCCGACGTCGAAGACCCCCGGGTAGTCCCCGCCCAGCAGCCCGACATTGCCGTCGATGCGCGAAGCCAGCACCGGCGTGCCGCTGCGAATGGCTTCGATGACGACATGGGCACCCCCTTCCATGCGGCTGGGGTGCACCAGGACATGCGCGGTCTGGATGCGGCGTCGCGTCGCCGCATGGGGCAGGGCCCCATGCCAGCGGTAGTTGGGCTGCACAGCGGCCAGGGAGGCGGCCTCGGCGCCCAGGACCGGATCGAGGGCTGCGCCGATGTGGTCGAACCGGATGTCGGCGCGGCTGGCGAGCCGCAGCGCCGCGCGCCAGTAGGTGCGCGGATCCTTCTCCTCGCGCAGATGCCCCACGCTCAGCGCGCGCAGATGCCGGCGCGTTTTCGGCGGCGTGCGCCGGACGGCGCACGACTGCAACAGCACATGGCATCGGGCACGCAGGGCCTGGGGCAGCCGCTCCGCGCCCAATGCGTTCAGCACCACCAGAACATCGGCGGCCTGCAACGCGTATCGGGCGCCGGCGTCGGTGTCGATGTCACGGTACAGGTCGGTGCCGGTCAGCGTCAGCAGCAGCGGGCGTCGTGGGTCAGCCGCCCGCCAGGCCGCCACCGACGCCGCCGAACGGCGCGCATGCAGCGCAATCATCAGCGCCTCGTCTCCGGCTGCCCATTGCGAGGTCAAACGGATGCGATATGCTGGCCGCAGCATGGCCGCCCAACGGCGCGCCGTCTGCCAATTGCCATTGTTGGCGTCCTGCAGCGCCGGTGTCACGATCACGATGGATTCACGATGCATGATGCAAGCCTAATGCCTCCGGCCTTCGCGGCGCGTCAGGGCGGCATCGACGCTCTGGCCGCCGCGTTGCAGGCCAGTCGTCACGACACCTTGACGACATTCGCCGCCTACGAGCAGGCCTTGCCCGGCCTCCGGGTGCCGCTGCATGCCGAACGCAACCCGCCGCTTTGGGAGCTCGGGCATATCGGCTGGTTCCAGGAATACTGGCTGGCGCGCAATCCCGAGCGCCACCGTAGCGTGGCGGCCGACCCCGAGTGCGGGCGCAGCCAGGCCTTGCAGGCCAACGCCGACGCGCTCTACAACTCCAGCAAGGTGCCGCACGACGCGCGCTGGGACTTGCCGCTGCCCGGCGCCGAGGCGACGCGCGACGCACTGGCACGGCAACTCGCCGGCACCCTGGCGCTGCTGCGCGAAACCCATGACGGCAGCGACGACGCGCTGTACTTCTTTCGCCTGGCCCTGCTGCACGAGGAC
This sequence comes from Thiomonas sp., assembly GCA_027443745.1. The sequence goes on from DAIAZB010000581.1 coordinate 1,591, forward strand.
ATGCATCACGAGGCCGCGCTCGGCACCGCGCAGGCCCTGGGCATTGCCGTGGAGGATGCGCGCTGGCAGGCCGCCACATTGCCGAAGCCCTCGCCGCCCATCGACTTGCCGACGGGGCCATGGCGCCTGGGCAGCGACCCGGACACCGGCTTCGTGTTCGACAACGAACTGCCGGCGCACGACGTCGCGCTGGGGGCCACGACGATCGACGCCCAGGTGGTCCGCTGGATCGAGTTCCTGCCCTTCCTGGAGAGCGGCGGCTATGCCGACGATTCATGGTGGAGCGCCGCCGGCCGGCCCTGGCGCGCGCAGTTGCAGCCCGCCGTCCCGCGCTA
>DAIAZB010000582.1 GCA_027443745.1 Thiomonas sp.
GACGGCCATCCACACCGCTTTCGCCGGCAGCACCGCCGGCACGGTGTACCGCGGCGCGGTGCCGGTGCCGGTGCGGGTGGTCCTGCCCGCGGCGGCGCGCGACAGCCCGCGGCAACTGGGCGACCTGCTCATCCGCAGTCCTTCACACGGTTTCGTGCCGCTGGCGCAACTGGCCAGCATCACACCGTCCAGCGGCAGTAGCCTGATCGAACACATCGGCGGGCAGCGCGTGCAGACCGTGCTGGCACTCACCACCTCGACCAACCTCACCGGCTTCGTGCAGCGCGCCGAAGCGGCGGTGCGCGCGCAGGTGAAGCTGCCGCCCGGCGTCACCCTGGAGTTCAGCGGCGAGGCGGCGCAGCGCGCGCAGACCCTGCACGCGCTGGCGCTGTCGCTGCTGGGTCTGGGCGCTAGCCTGGCGCTGCTGCTGGCGATGGCGCTGCGCAGCGCGCGCCAGGTACTGCTCGTGCTGCTGAGCCTGCCGGCGGCCTGGGCCGGCGGGGTGCTGGCGGCGTGGCTGGTGGGCGGCGTACTGTCGCTGGGCGCGGTGATCGGCCTGCTGGCGCTGATGGGCATCAGCTTGCGCAATGCCATCCTCATCTTCGCCCACACCCAGCATCTGGTGCGCACCGAGGGTCGATCGTGGAATGCCGAAACCCTGCGCGCCGCCGTCGGCGACCGCCTCGCGCCGATTGTGATGACCACGCTGGTGACGGCCCTGGGCGTGCTGCCGCTGGCGCTGGGCCTGCATGCGCCGGGGCGCGAAATCGAGGGGCCGATGGCCGTGGCCCTGCTCGGCGGGCTGCTCACCAGCCTGCTGTTCAACCTGCTCGCCCTGCCGGCGCTGGCGCTGCGCTTTGGTGCGATGCCAGTCTCAGGCGCGAGGACGCCGCTGCCGACGACCGGTTGACGCACGCGCCCGCCGCGCCGGGCCGATCGGCCTGCGCCAAGGACAGCAGATCCTCGATCCGCCGCAAACGCGCAGTCAGCGCGCAGTCCGATCTTGTTCCCGGACCCATTGCCTAATAGAGTGAAAGTGCGGGGGCAATCACCCGCATCTCCGGCATTTCAGATCGGGTCGGTCGGAGGGGGTGGATCTTTACTAAATATATACATTTGCCCACGTTTTTGTGAGTGGCCATGTCATAGCTCCGTCACGCGCCAATGGCAGGGTAGTGAAATAGCTCGAAAGCAAATCGTCGACCGCCGCAATGCAGGGATTAAAGTTCCAGCGCGCACGGTAAATGACCGTGAATTCGAAAATCAGCGGGTAATTCGAAATTCGCGCAATTTCGAGCGCTCGACTCTGATTACAAGTAAATGCACCCGAATCGGCAGTTTTCCAGTTAACCGTTGGGAGGATTCGATAATGAAAAAACTGCAATTTTCACCCTTGTTCGCCGCACTTGCGAGTGCCGGACTTATGACTATTTTCTCGCCTTGCGCGCATGCGCAGGCGGCCGCGTCTCAGGCCAGTGCGCAAAATGGCTATGCCGCGCAAAAGACCGACAAGAAAGGCCGTGTCGAAACGCTGTCCAAGGTCGAAATCATCGCCAGGGAACTGACGCTGACCCGCATCCCCATGCATTCGGCCTACAGCGAGTCGGTGATCGGGCCCTCGGCGATCCGCTTCGCCTCGCCCATGCTCGACGTGCAGGGCCTGCTGGAGCGCACGCCCTCGATCAACGTGCGCACCCCCGCCGCCAACGGCGTGCGCACCAACATCACCTTCCGCGCCTTCAGCAGCGGCCAGTTCTCCGAGACCTTCGACGGCGTGCCGATCAACGACCCGTTCAACGGCGGC
>DAIAZB010000583.1 GCA_027443745.1 Thiomonas sp.
GATCTCCATCTTGGGGTCGACCTTGGTGGCACCAAGATTGAAGTCGCTGCGCTCGATGCGCAGGGTCGATTTCTGCTGCGCGAACGACGAAGCACACCGCAAGGCGACTATGCCGGCACGCTGCGGGTGATGGCGGAACTGGTGGCCATGGCGGATGCGCGGCTTGGACGGACCGGGACGGATGCTCTGCCCGTGGGCGTGGCCATTCCGGGGTCGCTGTCGCCGACGAGCGGGTTGATTCGCAATGCCAACTCCACCGCGCTCAATGGCCGACCGCTGCTGCATGACCTGGAACAGGCGCTGGCGCGCCCGGTCCGGGTGCGTAACGACGCCAACTGCCTGGCCGTGAGCGAGGCCGTGGACGGTGCTGGGCAGGGCGCGCGCGTGGTGTTCGGGGTGATCCTGGGTACCGGGGTGGGTGCTGGCATTGCCATCGACGGTGTCGATTGGCTGGGCGCGAACGCCATTGGCGGGGAGTGGAGCCACAACGCCTTGCCGTGGCCGCGTCCGCACACGGCGTGGCGTGAATGGCCCGGTCCGCCTTGCTGGTGCGGGAAGTCAGGTTGCATCGAGACCTGGTTGTGCGGGCCGGGTTTCGCCGCCGACCATGCAGCGCACAGCGGGCAGATTTTGACTGCGCCTGCCATCATCGCCGCCATGCGAGCGGGCGATGCGGCGGCGCGGGCAAGTTTCATCCGCTACTGCGACCGGCTGGCGCGAGGGCTTGCCGTCATCATCAACATCCTCGATCCGGACGTGATCGTGCTCGGTGGAGGCATGAGCAATGTGGCTGAGTTGTACGCCGAGGTGCCGCTGCGCTGGCGGGCCTGGGTGTTCTCGGATGCCGTGCGCACCCAGTTGCGGCCCGCGCTGCATGGTGACTCGTCCGGCGTGCGCGGTGCGGCGTGGCTGTGGAGCCAGCGTTGATCAGTCGCGGAGCGTCGGTGCCGCTGTCTGGCCGTTGATGCTCAGGCCGTTTTCTTGCAGTTGCCGCACCGACTTGCGGCCCAGGCCAGGGATGCGCCGCGCCAGATCGGCGGCGTCGGTATAAGCGCCGTTGTGCTCGCGCTCCGCGAGAATCTGCTCCACCCGCGTGACGCCCAAGCCGCGGATGCTCTCGAGTTCCGACTGGGTTGCTGTATTGACCTCGGTGACCGCATGCGCGGTTGCAGCCAGCATGAGCAGGGAACCTGCCAGTAGCGTGCGGGAAAAGATGGTTCTCATGGCGTCGATCCTGTGATGTCTTCGGCCTGGATGCGGTTGGAGAGAGGTGCCCGTGTGTCAATGCGGCCGTTGCTGCAGCAGGTGCCGCACATAATGGCCCACGCCCGTGGCCACGTCGGTGAAGGCGTGGTGGCATCCGGTGCTGCGCAGGTTTTGGAGGTCGGCCTCGGTATGGCATTGGTATTTGCCGACCAGGGCAGTGGGGAAGTCGATGTACTCCACCAGCTTGTCCCCCACCATCTCCTCCAGGCTCAGCGCCTGCAGATCGTGCGCTGCGCGCAGGCTGTTGATGACGGCATGGGCCACGTCGTTGAAAGGCTGGGCACGACCGCTGCCGAGGTTGAAGACGCCGCTGTGTTGCGGGTTCTCGAAAAACCAGAGGTTTACCGCGACCACGTCGTCGATGTAGACGAAGTCACGCATTTGAGCGCCGGGGCCATAGCCGCCATAGCTGCCGAACAACTTCACCTTGCCGTCGCTGCGGTACTGGTTGACATGGTGAAACGCCACGGAGGCCATGCGGCCCTTGTGCTGCTCGCCCGGACCATAAACGTTGAAGTAGCGAAACCCGGCAACCTGGCTGCGTGCAGCAGGCAGGGCGCGCCGCACCACTTGGTCGAACAGCAGCTTGGAATAGCCGTAGACGTTGAGCGGGCGCTCGAACCGGGGTTGTTCGACGAAGCT
>DAIAZB010000584.1 GCA_027443745.1 Thiomonas sp.
GCGCGGGTCAGCAGCAGCAGCAAGGCGCGCGCGTCCTGAGGGGCCGCCCAGACCCCGTCCACCAGGTGCGGCTGGGCGCCGGTGGACAGGCTGCCGAGCAGGTGCAAGGTGGCGCCGGTGGGGTCGACGGGCAGCAGTTGTTTGAGGCTGGCCCCCATGGGCGAGGCCAACTGGTCGATGCTGGCTTGCATGGCCCGGTGCAGCCCGCCGGTGCTGAAGGCCTGCGGCGTGGTGCCGGGGCTGAGCACATAGCGGTATTTCAGCAACAGCCGATCGTCGCGTTGCGCGTCGACCGGCTCGCCGTTGTTCACCGAGGCGAAGGCGCGATCGCGGCGCAGGCGCTGGGCCAGGGCCTTGGACAGCGCAGCGCGGGTGGACGGCTGGGCGCCGTCGATGCCGACCAGGATGAGGCGCGAAATCATGCCGTCGCGCAACTGGTCGACCAGCACTTGCTGCTGGGCGTCGGGCGCGCGCGGCAGGAAGGCCGACATGTCGGCCGTGAAGCGGCTGTGGCTGATGACCACGACGCTGGCTGCCAGCGCGGCCAGCCACAGCAGCAGCGCGGGCAGGGCGCGGCGGGTCACGGGTCGGTCCGCTCGCGGATGGTCATCAAGGAATGGTCGCCGTCGGTCTGTTGCACGGCGATGCTGCGCACCTGGCCCTGGCGACCGTCGATGCGGATGGCGCGCACCCGTTCGCGTGCGAGGGGGGCCACCGGCGCGAGGTTCAGGGTCCATTGCGTGGCGTCGCCGCTCAGGCTGACGACGTAATCGCGCTGCAGCACCTTGCGGTCGCCGTTGAGCGTGGCACGAATGCCCTCCACCAGCACGGCGATGTCCGGGTGATCGCTCAGGCTGAACTGGCGGCTGCGGCCACCGAGTTCCACGGTGAGCTGGTTGGCCAGGAGGATGATGGTCTGCGGCTTGGGTTTGAGGGTGCGGATTTCCAGGAAGTCGGGTGCGGCGAAACGCAGTTCGCCCGACGACTCGATGGGCGTGTCGAGCATGGCCATGGTCTTGGTGTCGACGAAGCTGGCGCGGCCCGACTTGTGCTGCGCCAGCGCATGCATCAGCGCGTCGAGGTTCCACGCGGCCGCATGGCTCGCCAGTGCCAGCCACGGCGTTGCGAATAGCACCAGGGCGAGGAGCGTGCGGCGCCCGGGGATTCTGGCGGAAGTCAGGTGGGTGCGATGCATGGGTGTTGCGGCAAGCAGCGGGCGTTCACAGTTCCTTGGGGCCGGCGGCCTCGGCGGTCGGGCCCTGCCAGAAATCATAGAAATTGAACCAGTTGTAGGGCGCAGCGTGGCATTGCGCCTGCAGCTGCGCAACATAGCGCGCCAGCGCCGCGTCGATCGCGGCGTCGCGCTCGCCGCGCTTGCAACCGGAGAAGTCCGCCAGGGGGAGGAAATGCAGGTCGTAGCGGTTGCCACCGCGATAGACGCCAGTCATGAAAATCACCGGCCGGCGCAGCAGTGCGGCGATGCGCAGCGGCCCGCGCGGCCATGGCGCGGGCTGGCCGAGGAAAGGCAGCGTGGCGGTGGCGTCGTCGTGCAGCGAACGGTCGGCGAGGACGCCGACCACGGCCCCGGCGTCCAGCCGCTCATGCAGGCGCAGCATCGAGCCCACTTGGCCGAGCGGAATGATGTCGTGCGCGGCGGCGGGGTTGATGGCGTGCAGGGCGGCATTGATCTTGCGCGCGTTGTCGGCATACATCAGCAGCGAAACGGGGATGCCGCCTTGCTGCCGCGCCAGCGCGCGCAACACCTCGAAGCTGCCGAAGTGCGCGCCCATCAGAAAGGCACCCTGGCCCTGGGCGAGCACGGCGTCGACATGCTCGATGCCATGCACCCGGATGTCGAACAGATCGGAGCGATCGTTGAGCAGATAGATCCGGTCGTGGATGGTGGAGGCGAAGCAGTGCACGTGGCGGAAGCCGTCCGCCCAGTTCGCGTCACGCCCCAGCACGCGCTTGAGATATTGGCGTGAAGCGCGCCGCGCGCTGGGCGCGAACAGCACGAAATAAGCGGCGACGCCGAGCAGCACGAGGCGCCCGATGCGCCGCCCCAGGCGCAGCGAAATCCAGGCCATGAGGCGCAGGGTGAACTGGTTGCTGCGCTCGCCATCGTTGGCCCAGGCGGCACGTGGCGCGACCGCTTGCTCCGGCGGCGCACCCGCGGCTTGCCGGGTCTGCAGCGCATCGAGGCGGGACGGCTGGGAGCTCATGGAGCGGATGGAACTTTCGCAGTGCCGGCATGCTTGCCCTGCAAGCTGCCGATGGCCACTTTGCGGGAGCCGGCAAACAGCTCGAAGCGCACGCCGCCGTCCGGTGTCGCCGCGTGTTGCAGCAGCAGATTTTCGCCGGCTTGCACCGGGCTCAGGAACTTTATCGTGCCGATGCGGCATGGTGCCGTGCTGACATCCCGCATGGCGTCAAGATGATGGAGCGCTGCGTCGAGCAGCAACACCCCGGGGACAATGGGGCGGCCGGGGAAATGGCCGGCGAACACTGCATGACTGGGTGCATAGCCAGGCAGTTCGACGCTAGCCAGATGCCCGGCCGGGCCTGACGCGAATGGCTCAGCGCGCATCCGTCACGGCCTCGCGAAGCTTGGAGGCGGGCAAGGACGCCGCCAATGCGGCCAACTCGGCGCGCGGCAGCTTGCCGGTGGCATTGCGCGGCAGCGCATCCACCACCACCAGCGGGCGCGGCAGAAATGCCGGGTCGACGCGCTGGCGCAAGGCCGCGAGCAGGTCTTCGCGGCGCAGGTCCGGAGCGACGACAAAGGCCATCAACCGGGTGACGTCGGAGTCGCTTCCGGGCGGCATGTAGAACGCGCCATCGTGCACGCCGGGGATGGTGCCGAGCAGGTGGTTGAGGTAGGCCAGCGAGCTGCGTCGGCCGGCGATATTGACCATGTCGGCGCTGCGTCCGAGCAGGCGAAAGTGCTGCGCGTCAAGCTGTTCGATGACATCGCTGAGTGCAATGGCATCGAGCACATGGCCGCCACGGGCCATGGTGACGCCGGCAGCATCGGTACGCAGGGTCACGCCCGGGAACAGTTCCCAGACATCGCTCTGCGCCGTGCGGCGGGTGGCGATCTGGCCGGTCTCGGTCGAGCCGTAAATCTCCAGCAGCGGAGCCCCCAGACGGGTCTCGACCTCGCGCGCCAGCTCCTGCGCCAGGGGGGCGGTGGCGCTGAGTACGGCAGCGACCGGCGGCAAGCTCACGTCCGCCGCGAGCAGGGCGCGCAGATGCACCGGTGTGGTGACGAGCAGGCGCGGCGCAGGCACGCGGGCGAGAGCCGAGGCGATGTCGGCCGGGTAGAACGGGTGCGCCGCGCCCAGCGCCACGCCACCTTGCAGCGCGAGCAACAAGGTGGACTCGAACCCGTACATATGCTGCGGCGGCACGGTCCCCACCAGGGTGTGGCGTGGGCCGGTGTGCAGTCCGAGCCTGGCCGCACTGGCTGGGATGCTGCCGACCAGGGCGCCCCAGGTCTTGCGATGGGGGATGGGGACGCCGGTGGAGCCCGAGGTGAACACATGGGCAACCACCTGATCGGAGTCGAGCATGGGCATGGCCAGCGCGCCCTTCGGGGCGGGGGCCGTGCACGGCTCGGGGTAGGGCATGTACGGCAGATCGAAGTCGCAAGGCAGATCGCTCAGGCAGAACACATCCGGAGCGAAGTCGCGCAATTGCGTCGCGGTGTCGGGCGTGCGCGTGGACGGCAGCAGGCTGACCCTGCCACTCACCAACGCGGCGGCAAAGCCGACACCGAAGCAGTAGCGGTCGCGGCAGGTGTTGAGCACATGCTGGCGGGGCGGCATGGCGGCGGCTACTTGCCGCACGTCATGCAGGAAATCGCGCACGAGAATGGGCTTGCCCTCGCGCCAGGCGAACACGGCGTCGAGGTCGGGTGCCGAAACCAGCGGCAGATGCGTCATGTCGAAGCCCGGCCGTGCCGGCCTCAGCGCCGCTCGGCGGATGGCGCGGCAAAGGGCTCGGCCGCTGCGGCCTGCGTGCGTGCCGCTGCCCGCCGGGTGGTCGTCTCCACGCTGTAGCGCGCATAAGCGCGTATGGCTTCGATCGGCCCGGTGCGTTCGTGCGCTGGCAGAGCGCGCAGTCGCACCAGGTATTCGGCAACGAACAGCGCCAGCACCAGCAATGGAGACAACAGATTGGCGAACAGGGCCCATGTCGGCAGCGGTGCGGCGATGAACAAGACGAAGGAGCTCAGCGTCATGGCGGTGAAAAAAAGCGTCCAGGCCCAGGTCACGCCGCGGGTGTAGCGCGCAACCCGCGCTGAAATGCTGCCATGAGCCATTTCGGCGAAGCGGCTGACCAAGGGGGTGGAGCCGGATCGCAGCGTGCGCCCGAACATGAAGGCCAGCAAGCCCAGAGTCCCTGCATGCTGCAGCAGGTAGGCCAAGTCGTAATGCTGCAGCAAGACCGTGCGCTGGCTCCAGAGCAACCCAATGCTCGGCACTGCCAGCAGCAAGACGGGGAGGCGGTGAAGGGACTGCCAGACCATCCAGCCCAGCAGGGCCAGAAGCGGTGCAAAGGCGACGATGGCCGCCGCGACGTTGGGTTGGGAGGCGCGCGCTCCCAGATAGGCCAGCAGCGAATAGGCCGCGCACAGCATGACGACGAGGGCCCCGCGCGGGAAGCCGGAGCGTGTTGTGATCACGGGTTTCTCAGAGCGGCCACATGATTGGCCAGGTGGCGTAGGGAACTGAAGATGCGGTGGTTGTCGGCGTCATCGGCACGCAATTGCACCCGGTATTGCTTGGAGACGACGAGGGCGATCTCCAAGATGTCGATCGAATCCAGACCGAGACCATCGCCATAGAGCGGCGCGTCAGGGTCGATGTCAGCGGCTGCGATCTCGAGATTGAGCGACGCAACGATGAGCCGCGCAATGTCCAGGATGAAAACGGGATCAGCAGGGGATTGGACGGTCAGTGAATCGGACATGAGGCTGCCAAAAGGCTGAAAAAACAGTGCAAATCATGGCGTCATCATAAAAGATCAAGCCTTGAGATCGGGCAGGCGGCATCCACTCTCCCCCATGCCGTGACCTGGCACCGACGGTCGGTTTGAAACGTCAACCCGGTGGCCGAGCAGACCCCGACCCCTTGCGCTGTCGCCATGCGCGGAGTTGGTCGAGCCGCTTCAGAGGTGATGCTGCGCCCGGTTCCCCGGCGCGGGGCAAGGCAACTCGGGGCAGCCCGGCGTGTTTTTCAGGAGGGTGCTCCGGCTTCCACGCGACGATTCAATGGCCCTCGTCGTCGTCGTCACGCCTCCAGCCTCTGTGCCAACCACGGTCTGGATGCCAGGGCTGATGATAGACACCGTAGTTGACATACCCAGGGTAGTAGGTAACTGCGGGCGGCGGGGCGTAATACACCGGCGCGGGAGGGGCGTAATAGACCGGGGGCGGGGCGTAATACACGGGTGGAGCGGGGTAGAAATTGCCGAAGTTGGCAGCCACGCCTGGCCCGCCGACGCCCAACGACCAGTACACCCCGCCGGCATGAGCAGCAGGCGTCAGCGCGCTTGCTGCGCCAAGGGTCAAAGCCAAGAGTGATGTGCGAAGCATGATGGTTCTCCGAAGAGGGTTTGCCTTGTGTATGAGCTAACAACGCCGTGAAGTGGTCCATGGAGACAGCGCGGCCCGCATAAGTCTGACAAAACGTGACAGACCGTGGTGTCGATCCATCAGTCGTTGTCATGATTCCAGCGCTGGCGCTGCCGATGCTCGTGTTTCCACCCATGCCC
>DAIAZB010000585.1 GCA_027443745.1 Thiomonas sp.
CGGCGCAGTGGCGGCGCATCGCCAGCGAGCACGGCTGGCTGGACCCCGCGCAGCCGCTGCCCGACGACGAGGTCATTGCAGCCGCACTGGGCAGCCCGCGCAAGGCCAGCACCACCATCTCCACGCTGGAGCCGCACCGGCAGCGCTTGAGCGCCTGGGTCGAGCAAGGCGTCTCGGGCACCGCGATCCACGCCGCGCTGAAGCGCCAACACAGCTGGACAGGCAGCTACTCGGCCGTGCGCCGGCTGGTCGCCGACATCCGCAGCCAGCTGCCGCCCGAGACCACCTGCCGGCTCGACTTCGAGCCCGGTGACGCCGCGCAGGTCGACTTCGGCGCCGGTCCCACGCTCGTGCACCCCGATGGCCAGCCCCGGCGCACCTGGGCCTTCGTGATGACGCTGGCCTCCAGCCGCCACCAGTACGTCGAGTTCGTCTGGGACCAGACGGTGGCTACCTGGCTGGGTTGCCACCGCCGCGCCTTCGAGTGGTTCGCCGGTGTGCCCCGCCGCGTGATCATCGACAACGCCAAGTGCGCCATCACCCGCGCCTGCGCCCAGGACCCCACGGTGCAGCGCGCCTATGCCGAGGCCGCTGAGGGCTACGGCTTCAAGATCGACCCGTGCCCGCCGCACGACCCGCAGAAGAAGGGGATCGTGGAGTCGGGCGTGAAGTACCTCAAGGGCAACTTCCTGCCGCTGCGCGCCTTCCGCGACCTGGCCGACCTCAATGCCCAGGCCCGCACCTGGGTGATGGACGAGGCCGGCGTGCGCTGCCATGGCACCACCCGGCGCACGCCGCTGGCACTGTTCGCGCTCGAAGCGCCACTGCTGCAGGCGCTGCCCGGCCAGGCGCCGGACCTGGGCACCTGGCACCGGGTCAGCCTGCACCGCGACTGCCATGTGCAGTTCGAGCGGGTGCTGTACTCGGCGCCGTTCACGCTGGTGGGCAAGATCCTGTGGCTGCGCGCCACCGACGCGGCCGTGGCGCTGTTCGAGGACTACCGCCACGTGGCCACCCATGCGCGCGGGCGCCGCCCCGGCCAGCGCGTGACCGTACGCGAGCACCTGCCGCCCGAGGCACAGGCCTTCTTCGGCCGCGATCGCGCCTGGTGCGCCACCCAGGCCGAGCGCATCGGCCCGTCTTGCGTGGCCTTGATCGAGAAGCTGCTCAGCGATCACATCCTGGAGCGCCTGCGTGCAGCCCAGGGCGTGCTGGCCCTGCTCAAGCCCTATGGCGCCGCCCGGCTGGAGGCGGCCTGCGCCCGCGCGATGGCGCACGGCTCGCCGCACTACCGCACCGTCAAGACCATCCTGGCCACCGGTGCCGACCAGCGCACCAACGTGCCCGCGGCCACGCCGCCGGCCTATGGCCGCACCCGCTTCACTCGACCGGCCACCGAGCTGTTCGCCGATGTCACGCCCACCCACCCGCAGCTCGACTTGCTGCACTGAAGAAGGAGACAGTCCCCATGAACCTGAACCCCGCACCCGAGTTGGCGCCGCAGTTGAAGCAGCTGCGCCTGTCCGGCATCTTCGACTCGCTCGAAGCCCGCAACCGCCAGGCCATCGAGGCCAAGCTGGCCTACACCGACTTCCTGGCGCTGCTGATCAGCGACGAGGTCGCCCGGCGCGAACAGAAGAAGTTCAGCACCCGGCTGCGCCGGGCGCAGTTCCGCACCACCAAAACGCTGGAGCAATTCGACTTCGAGCGGCTGCCGCAGCTCAACCGCGCCCTGGTGCACGACCTGGCCACCGGGCGCTACCTGCACGAGAAGGCGCCGGTGCTGATCGTCGGGCCGTGCGGCACGGGCAAGAGCCACCTCGCGCAGGCCCTCGGGCACTGCGCCGTGCGCCAGGGCGTGGACGTGGTGTTCACCACCTGCACCAGCCTGACGCAGAGCCTGAACGCGGCCAGGGCCACAGGCGGCTACGAGCGCAAGCTGGCCGCGCTGGCCAAGGTACCGTTGCTGATCATCGATGACTTCGGCTTGAAGCCACTGCGCGCGCCGGCCGACGAAGACCTGCACGACCTCATCGCCGAGCGCTATGAGCAGGCCGCCACCATCGTGACCAGCAACCTGGACTTCCCCGAGTGGGACCAGGCCTTCCCAGCCAACCGCCTGCTGGCCAGTGCAAGCCTGGACCGGCTGCGCCACAACGCCTACTGCCTGGTGCTCGACGGGCAGTCGTACCGGGCGCCCAAACAGCTCGCCGGCAGCGTCAAACCGGCAGCCCAAAAGCCATCAAAATCCATCCCGGCGTAACCCCCTCGGAACGTCCGTTTACCCACCTGGTGCTGGCTCCAATACGCCGAACATCGGTGGCTCCATTACGACGGTCGGTGACATGGATGCCGTCGATCATCACCACCGGCAAATCCAGCTCCTTGATTGACGCGGACAGCCACTCGTGCAGCCGTGCCTCACTCAGCGCCACCCAGCGCCGCGACACCGCGCTCTTGGACACCGACAGCGGCTCGTCGGGCTCGGGCAACTCGTCCAGCGTGCCGGCGTAGCGGCGCGTGGACACACGCCCGCGGCGATGGATGCCATCGTCGCCATGTCCAGCGGGTCCGTATCGGCGGCCCAGGCAAACGTGGGCAGCTCCAACTCGCCGCGCTGCAGGCCGCGCGCCCGCGGCTTGGTGATGGCAATGCGCTGGCCGCCCAGCACGACGCTGGATCGCGTGGTGCCGCCACGCACTGCCTTGCGGTCGGCGTCGGGTACGTTCTTGGCACCACACAGGGCCACGCGGTCGGCCTCCATCATGGCCGCCAGAACCTGCTTGCCGGCGTTCACACACAGACCGTAGAACGCCTGCTGCACGTCGCGCAGCAC
>DAIAZB010000586.1 GCA_027443745.1 Thiomonas sp.
CCAGGCGCTGGTCCCGGGGAAGCTGGGTTGCAGCCCAAGCTCGCGCAGCACGCGGTTGCACTGGTGCACCCGCGCCAGGTGGCGGGTGACGGCGGTGTAGAACACGACGCCGATGGAAATGGACACGCCATCGCCCGGGCGTACCCAGTCGGTGGTGGTGCGGGCCATGTGCGGCGAGGTGGCGGGGAAGTAGACGCCGTCACCCGGGCCGACGTCGAACTCGCGGCCGTGATCGTGCAGGGCGGGGTCGAGCCGAACCTTGGCCAGCGAGCCATGCACGATGAACTCTTCCACCTCGGGCGCGCCGACCACGGCGCGGTCGCGGTGGTCGAACACGGTCATGGCCTTTCGGCCGCGAATCTGCAGCCAGAAATTGTTTTCGCGGTCGATGTGAAAGGGCGTGACCGAGGGCGGCGCGGAAATGAAGATGAAACCGGCGACGCGAAACAGCCCGGGTTGCGACGGCTCGATCAAAGGCCGGGCGCTGGCCATGACGCCGTCGAGAAAGGCGGCGTAGTGCGGATCGGTCTGCACGTTGTACAGCGCTACCCACGAGCCGGGTTCCTCGATGCGGGAGAACACGCTGTCGATGTCCTGGCCATCGGGCGTCTTGGGGGTGTGAAAGAACTCCGAGGTCTGCGTGCTGCCAGGGCGAATGAAACGGCACTGTCGGCTGGGCATGAGGTCGTGCGCCAGCTGGGCCAGGCGGGGCAGTTGCATCAGCGGATGGCGGTCGAAATCGTGCCGGATGGGGCTGACGTGGTGCGTGGAAAACCGGGCTGGATCGACCGCGTGGAGCCGACCTCGCGGGTGCACGCTGGCTGCATCGTCGCGGCGGGAGAAGCCAGTGGCCTGGTCATTGCCGGCATTTGAAGTGGACATCCTGGTGCTCCCTCGCGATGCGTCGTGGCGGCAGCCGTTGAACGTTTGTCACGCACGGCGCGTTGTCGTACTGTGGGCAGGTCTTGCTCCCATGGCCGCAGCATAGGCAGAAAATCCTTGCCAGGCAGCCACCGATTTGGTGGGGTAAGGGTGTCTCGAGTGCCGCTTTCACGATGATTCAAACCGTATGGACCCCACCGTCCCACCCTTCGCCTACGCCGCCGTGCTCCTGGGCGCCATGCTGCACGCGGGCTGGAATGTGGCGGTGCGGCGCGGGCGCGACAGGGCCTTCGAAACCGCCCTGGTGGTGGCTGGCGGTGCGGTGCTGGCGCTGCTCATCCTGCCTTTCCTGCGGCAGCCCGCCGCGGCAGCGTGGCCGCATCTGCTGCTGTCTTGCCTGCTGCATGTGGCGTACTTCGGCCTGTTGGCCGCCGCCTATGCGCGCGCGGGCGTGGCCGTGGTCTACCCGCTGATGCGCGGCGTGGCGCCCTTGTTGGTGCTCTTGATGGCCGTCTGGTTGTTCGCTGAGCCCTTGACTCCCATGGTCTGGGTCGGCGTTCTCACGCTTTGCGCCGGCGTGCTGCTCATGCGCGGGCGCACGCGGCCCGACGAGGGCGCCGGACAGATGTATGCCCTGGCGAATGCGGTGGTGATCGCGGCCTACACCTTGAATGACGCCGCCGGCGTTCGTCTTTCCGGGTCGCCGGTGGCGTATGCCTTGTGGATTTTTCCGCTCACCGCGCTCCCGACCCTGGCCTGGTTGCGGCGTGGGACCGGCACCTCCGCAACACCGGCGCTCAGGCTGGAGACG
>DAIAZB010000587.1 GCA_027443745.1 Thiomonas sp.
CAGCCGCTCCAGCACCGCGCCGCCGATGCCGCGCACCGCCGGGGTGGCGCTGTTGCCGGCGGCGAAGAAGCCGCAATAGGACAGCACGTTGGCGTTGGTGGCGGCGCCGCCGAGGAACCCGTAGCGTTCCAGCAGCAGCACCCGCGCGCCCGCGCGGGCCGCCCCGCAGGCGGCGGCCACGCCCGCGGCGCCGCCGCCGACAACGATCACGTCATGGCGGGGGGCAGGCGGCATCGGGTTCTCCGGGATGGGGGGGACAGCGTGACCCATCCCCGGCCTTGGCGAAAGCGGCTTGCGTCGGGACCGCTCCGGGTGGTTCGCGGCTGGCCGGTCGTTGCCGAGAAAATTTAACACGGAGCCACGAAGGACGCGGAGCAAGGAAAGGGGCCGCCCCGGTATCCTGGTGGCTCGAGCTCCGCTTCCCGGGCAAAGCGAATAACGAAATGCCCGCATCGGGAATGTCTCGCCCGATTTTGAACTATTAGCCTATATCGAAGCTTGACCTGCTGTCCCCGAGGCCTGTGCGAGTCAGCTCAATGCGCTGCATTGTAAGCGGCTAGAGCGTTATCGGAGATGCATCTCTTGACGCCGAAGGCATCAACGATTTCGATACCATGAGTATGATAATTGGCACTGTGGGCCCAGTTCTCAAAGCCCGGCGGCTCCTGCGCGTAGCCACCGGGACATTGGTTAAAGGTTGCGGGAAGCGTCCCACCACAAGCCGACAGGGCTAACAGCGACGACAGGATTAGCAGCTTTGACTTACGCATAACAAGACCTCCGTT
This sequence comes from Thiomonas sp., assembly GCA_027443745.1. The sequence continues at coordinate 786 of DAIAZB010000587.1, forward strand.
TCTGGGTTACGATGGTTCCTCCAATTTTGCGGCCATCTTAGGGACTCAGCGCTGTCCAGCCGGCTGCTCCTGCCAGCTTCGAGGTCGGCCATCGCCGAGCGCGACGCCGCATCCGGGGCCTTGACCGCGAACGGCAACCGAAGCTGGTCGGCCGTGCAAAGCATCAGCCGGCGGATCGCGTCCGAGATGAACAAGCCCATGGCTTGCAGCACGCCGGCGAGGCGCGCCTTGGTGTCACTATCGATGTGGGCGCAATCACAGGTGTCTGCCGTGCTCATCGGGGCCTCCGCACGCGGACTCTGACATGAGGTCGTTGCAATACGACTACATCGTACGATCGCCCCCGGCCGCATCTGCAGCTTGCGCCACCGACGCGGCCATGATCCGCTGCCGGCATCCCAGACAAGGCGCCCCCCCATGCCCGCCCCGCGCCGGCTGCCGGCCACGCTGCTGATCCCGCTGCTGCTCGGCCCGCTGACCCCGGCACGCGCCTGCGCCCCCGCCAAGGCCGGGATGGTCGGCATCATGTCCTTCTACCAGGGGACCATCGGCCCCTACCCGGTGCGGATGGGGCTGCAATTCGCCGCCGACGGCAGCGTGGTCGGGCTCTACGGCTACGCCGCCTCGCCCGGCCGGCTCGCCCTGGGCGGGCGCCTACACCACGCGACCAAGCTCACCTTGCGCGAATCGGCCGCCGGCAAGGCCACCGGACGAATCGCGGCGATCATGCCAGGGACCGGCGATGCCGCCTGCCAGACCATCACCGGGCACTGGCTCGCCGCCGCGGGCGCGGCCCGGCTGCCGGTGCGGCTGCGCTACTCCGATACCTCGATGCACAAGCTCGCTTGGTATCTGCGCCCGGCCACGCTGGCGG
>DAIAZB010000588.1 GCA_027443745.1 Thiomonas sp.
CATGTCGCGCAAGGCCTGCCAGCTCAGATGCCCAGCCTTGCCGACGGTTTGTGTATTGACGAAAAAGTCGCCCGAGCCACCGGCGTCGTGCAAGGCCTGCGCTGCCCATGCATTGCTGACGTCGCCGTCGTCGAAGGTGAAAGCGACCGCGGACGCTTGCGGGGACAGCAGCAGCGACCGCACGCTGCGGGGCCGCTGCCCGGCGTCACGGACGAGTTGGAGCTGCTCCAGAAACCGGGCCGGGCCGACGGCGTAGTGCGTATCGGCTTGTGAGAAGCCATCGTCTGCATCGGAGACTGCGTGATACATCAAGACCGTGGTTGGATGGGGTTTGATCATCGCAGTCAGGTGGGCAGAAAACCAGGATGAACTTGCGGCTCTGCCGAGTTCTCGCAATTGGAGTGAGCATCGTATTCGCTGGTGTATGACTTGAAACCCTCGATTCATGGGGTTGGACGGGACGCGCGGGACGCACGGCGCGCCATCCGGGGCGCCCTTTGCGTGGATCGTGGTTCCGCTCAGCGAACTTTTGTGGCTGATCCTGAACTACGAGATGAGGGCGAGGCGGCATTTCAACCCACGCGCCGACCGATCCATACGTCATTGACCCCGTTGCGCGCACGCTCAAGTTCGCCCGGCGGGCCACCATGGGCCACGATGAAAACCGAAAGCCAAACTGCCATTCAAACCACGCCGCGGTCACTAAGGTTTTTACTCGCTGCCGCGATTGTCTACATCCCGAACCAGTCCCATGTTCCGGACTTTTCGGTCACGGGGCTGAATCTCACCAACCTGCTGTTCATCGCCCTGGTCGCCCTGGTCGCCCTGGTCATCGGTCACAAGGCGACACCGAAGACGCCGCCGGCACCGACGCCACTCAAAAAGGAATTCATCTTCTTTTTTCTGGTGCTGGTCTGGGGTTTCCTGGTGGGTCAGTTGCATGGCGCTTCGACCACGCTGGCCGATTTTCAGGTGCTCAAGAACTGCATCCTCTACATGCTGTTTTACTTCCTGGCTTACCACGCGGTGCGGGATACGAAAACCATCAAATTCTTGTTTTTCGTCATCCTGTTCACCACCTTTCTCGACACCTACCTGGGCCTTCGCCAGGCCATGGATTACGGCTTCAATTTCAACGCCGCGCGCCGCGTCGCGGCTCCTTTCAGCTGGAACTCGAGCGATGCGAACCGTTCCTCGGCGTTCTACACCATCTACCTGACCCTGATGGGAGTCACCGCGCTCTACTACCGTTCGAGCCGCACCGTGCGCTGGGCCGCATTGGCCTGCCTGGCCTTCGGCATCTTCGTCAATTTCTTCACCTACTCCAGGCAGTCCTACGGCATCCTCGCGGCCCTGGCCCTGATTCTGGCCTTTCGCCGCAATGCGTTGCTCGCGGCCGTCGTGGTCGTGGCCTTGTTCAACTACAACCTCTGGCTGCCGCAAGCCGCCATCACGCGCATCGACATGACGCTGCAAACCAAGGCCCCGCCGCCCGGCGAGTCCGCTGCGTCACTGAACGAGCAAATCACGGCCAGCAGCGATGGCCGCTTCATCATCTGGGGCGGCGCGGCAAAGCTGATCGAGCACAACCCCTGGGGCATCGGCCTGAATCATTTCGACCGCGACATCGGAACCTACGCGCCGGCATATGCCCATGAGGATGCCAACAACTACTACGTGCTGTGCGCCACGGAAGACGGCATTCTGGCGCCCATCGCCATGCTGTTGCTCATGCTTGGGCTGTATCGCCTTGGGCGGTCGGTGGACAAATTGGACGACGGCCAGGATTCCACGATCTACGGATTGGGTCTGTGGCTCGCCGTGATCGCCATCGCCTTGGTCAACATTTACGGCAGCCGGTTTGTCGATGGCAATCTCATGACCAACTTCTGGATCTTTGCCGGCATGGTGGCGCGCTACCGCGCCATGGTGCTCGAAGCCCGAGCCAGGGAGCCACAGACATCGACCTGCGACAACAGGCCTGCAACGCCCGCGAACCGCACTCCGCGGCCGACTTCCGGACCTGTCACGGCGCGCTGGGCACAGAGCGGCGAACCGCAAAACGCACATCCATGAAAGCGGCGCCGGTGGTCACGCTGGTGCGCAAACGGCGTGAACGGCCCCTGCGCTGAGGTTTCGCACGCCCAGCGCAAGGCAACGGGCGGCTGGGGCGCTTCACCGCTGTTCCACGCACAAGGTGGTGCTTCCCGCCTGGGTGAGGTTGTTGACGGTGGCCTGGCGGCCTTTGAACCAGACTTGCAAGTCGCCGTTCTTGTAGCGTGCGCCGTCGGCAGCGACGGTCTGTTCGAGTTTGACGGTGCCGAGCGCGGTGGACAGATTGACGCTGACATCGCCGAACGTCGCGACGAACGAGGTGCCGTCGTTGCAGACGTAGCGCACGGCGTTGGCCGGTAGCGGGCCTGACTGCGGCGTGAACACCGGGGAGGCCGGGGCTTGGGCTGCGCCGCCCTGGCTGGGTGGGTTGGAGGCTGGAGATGCAGGCGGATAGACGAGGCCGGGCGCTGGCTGGCTGACTGGTGCCGAGGCTGCCGGATAGGTGGCGGAATAGGCCGATGACGCCGCCGGCGCCGAGGGTGCCGACGCAGGCGCCAGCGGCTGCACGGCGATGCCGGGCGTGGGCTGCAGGGGCTGAACCTGCGCGGCGGGTGGCTGCACGCTGGTCGTGGGTGGCGGGCTGTAGGTGTTGCGGGGTGTTGGCGGGGTGTTGGCGGGAGGCGACATGGGCAGTTGCACCACCGGCGCCGGACCGTTGAGCGACACCGCGGTTTCGCAGCCGGCGAGCAGCAGCGCCGCCACGCCGGCAGCGAGCAGAGCCACGGTGCGGGGCTGCCACGCCGCCTTCTGGCGCGACGGGTTCTGCGGGTGGGTGGAATGCGGGTGCTGGCGGGGGTGCATCGGGTGTTCTCCTGCGGTGGACGCGCACGCGGCGCGAAGGCTCATCTTGATTACACCAGATCGGCCGGATGGGGATGTGACGGGCGGTGAACGGCGCACGGTGCCGCGGCCCCTCGCCGCCGTGCTACGGCCGCACACCGCGCGGCAGCAGCACCCACATGCGTCCGGGCGACTGCTGGCGACCGGCGGCGTCGCCGGCCGCATCACCCGTACCGAAAAACAGGTCGACCCGCAAGGGGCCCGTGATGGCGCTGCCCACGTCTTGCGCGAACACCAGGTGCGCGAAGGGCTGGCCAGCCACGGTGGTGGCGAGCCACAGTGGCGTGCCCAGGGTCAGCAGGCGCTTGTCCACGGCCACGCTGCGCAGCGCGGTGAGTGGCACGCCCAAGGCGCCGGTCGGGCCACTTCGGGTGGGGTCCGCAGTGCTTGCGGCGGAGTTGTGCGGCGCCACATTGGTCGTGATGGCAACGGCGGGCGATGGCGGGCCCAGCGGCATGGCCTTGAAGAACACCACGCGCGGGTTGGCGTCGAGCATTTGCGGCACGCGCGCCGGGTGCATTTGCGCCCAGGCGCGGATGATCTGCATGGTGACGGTGCCGCGCAGCTCGCCCTGGTCCAGCAGCCAGCGGCCCACCGATTTGTAAGGCCAGCCGTTGTCGCCGGCGTAGCTCAGGCGCAGCATGCGTCCATCCGGCAGATCGACCAGGCCCGAGCCTTGCACCTGGAGGAACAGCGCGTCCACCGGGCTTTCCAGCCATGCCACCACCTTGCGGCCGAGCACAGCCCGGGCCTGCGGGTTCGCGTTGATCTGCGCGCGGCTCCAGTACGGCAGCACCTCCTTGCGTCCATCCGTCCATGCCAGCCGGCCACGGGTGACGCCATCGGCCGCATCGGGCCGGGGAACCAGGTCAGCCGGCAGGCCGTAGATGGGCACGACATAAGGCCAGCCCGGCGTGAGCGAGCCTTTGAGCACCGGCTCGTAATAGCCAGTGACCAGCCCGCTGTCCTGACCGGCCGGAGCAGCGGCCTGCCAGGGCTGGAACCACTGCTCGAAAAAGCGGCGCTGCGCTGTCGTGTCGCCGGCGGGAACCTGGGCCGAGGCGGCACAAGCCGCTGCCAGTTGCGGCACCGGAGCATGGCAATCGCGCTGCCAGGCAGCCCAGACATCGGTGAAGTCGTCCGCCTGCCAGCCCGGCAGCTCGGCGAAGCTGGCGGCTTGCAGGCGCAGGCCGGGGCCAGTGAGCGGGGCAGCGGCGCTCGGCGACAGGACCGTTGGCGGCAGGGGCGTGACAGGAACCTGCGACACCGGGGAAACGGGCGCGACCGCCGGTGGCGAGGCGCAGCTCGCCAGCAGCGCGGCCGTGAGCGCAGGCCATGCCAAGCGCGCGAGCGCCCGGCCGAGACGGGCGAAGGCGCAGTGCATGGGGGCGCGGCAGGGGTCGGCGGCAAACCCGCACATCACACGGTCTCGGAGCGGACGCTGGGTGTTGCGCGCGGCGGCCAGACAAAAGACAGCGGACGATGCCGCAATCGCCGGCGCAACGCCGTGTTCACCAGGCGACGACCCTGCGCACCGATGCTGCGCGAACGCAGCGCCAGGCGGAAGGCGAGGTAGAAGCTGGTGACCACATTGAGCGCGCCGTTGGCCGCGACACCCGCCACCGACCACCAGAACCAGCCGTGGTGCAGCACGCCCAAACCGAGCGTGGCGATGGATGCGCCCATGAGCCCTGCGGACAGGGTGACGTGGCGCACCTGCAAGTCGATGCCGAACCCGGCGAGCAGCGCCGGCACCAAGCCCAGCAGGAAGCCGAGGGCGACATTGCCGGCCACGACGCTGATCTTGCGGCGCCACCATGCCGCCCAGCGCGTGGCGCGCTCCGGGCCGAGCACGGCGCGGATCCGCGGGTTCCAGTGAATGGCGCTGTCGAGCCGGTGCAGCACGAAGGCGTTTTCGGCCCAACCGGCAATGATGCTGGAGGCGAACAGCAACACGCCGGTGAACACGGCGAACAGCGGCGTGGGTCCGAGCAGGGAAAGCGAGCGGATCTCATGCTCGGCCTGCGCCGGGTCGAGCAACGGGTGCCCGCTGAACCGGGCCATGCCGAGGCCGAGCACCAGAGCCGTGGGGAACACCAGCGCGACGTTGCCGAGAATGCCTGCCGCCTGCGAGCGGATGAGGGCAGCGACCTCACCGACGAAACCTTCCACCGCGTCGCTGTCGGACAGATCGGCGAGCTTGTCGGCCATGGCGGGCGCGGTCATGGCCGGCTGCTTGGTGGCGATGGTCCAGTGCAGCAAGGCGACGAGGACGAAGCTTGTCGCGTAATTCAGGCCGACCCAGAAGCCGGCGGGAAAGAGCGGCAAATGCAGGCTGAGGATGCCGAGCTTGCCCCAGGTGGTGAAGCCCATCACCAGACCGCCACCAGCCGCGGCCCACAGCATTCCGGCGTATTCGCGGCCGTTGCGTGTGATGTACTGTTCGCCGGTTTCGGCATGGCGCTCGGCGATCTTGCGCGACAGCAACGAGAAGTTGCGCGCCAACAGGGCGCGAATGCTGCGGCGCTCGCGGCAGATA
>DAIAZB010000589.1 GCA_027443745.1 Thiomonas sp.
TTCCTATGGAGGATAGGCATGGAAACAGTGAATGTCAGTGGTTTGAAATACAACCCGAGCGAGGCGTTGCGCAAGGCGCATGGCGATGTGGTGGTGGTGATGCACCGCGACCGCCCGGACGCGCTGATGGTGGGCATCGAAGCGGTGGGGGCACTGTCGTTCGCGGGGGTGAGGCCCGCGCTGGCCACGGCGCTGTTCCGCGACGGGGCCTTGTCGTTGCCGCGCGCTGCGGCGCTGGCGGGCATGGGGGTGAGCGGGTTCGCCTCGCACCTGTCGCGCCTGGGCATTGCCGTGGTTCAGCTTGACGCGGTGGAGGCGGGAGGCGACATGGACACGCTCGACGCATGGCTGGCCGCATCGTCCTGATCGACGCCAGCCCGGTGATCGGCCTGGCGCGGGTGGACGGTTTGCCCTGGCTGGGGGCGCTGTTCGGCACGGTCTGGATGCCGCCGGAGGTGAGGGGCGAGGTGCTGGCGGACAAGGGCTATGCGGAAGAGGCCGCGATCCGCGATGCCGAGCGGCGAGGGTGGCTGCGCGCCAGCGCACAAGCGCCAGCCTTGCCGGACCTGCCCGACCTGGACGCGGGGGAAGCCAGTTGCATCCGCCTGGCGCTTGCCAACGGCGGCCCGGCCCTGCTGCTGATGGACGAGCGGGCAGGACGGGCCATCGCGCAGGAGCACGGTTTATCGGTTGCGGGCACGGCGGCAGTGATCGGCATGGCGAAAGCGCGGCAACTGATTCCATCGGCCCGCGCGGTGTTCGCGCGGCTGCACGACTCGGACTTCCGCATCTCGGCCCAGGTTATCGAGGCGGTGCTGCGGCGGGCGGGGGAATGACAGGAAAATGGGGTCTGTCCCCATTTTCCTGAGGTTCAGGGGTCAGTGCAGGGCGGGGTGGTGCATCACGCCAAATCGATCCGCCAATGCGCCTAGATGTTTGTCGAACGTCCACAGTTCGGCCCCTGGCGTCATCAGGGTGGAGGCCAGCAAAAGCATGTCCACCATGCCGCAGCCCAGGCCAAACAGACGCTCGCGTTCGATGAACGCCACAACCTCGCGCATACTGGCCTGTTGGGTCGGCTGCAATCGACCGAGATCGGCCAGCGTTTGCGCCCGATGGGGTGGATTTCCACAGGCGAGCTCCCCCACAATCAGCGGGTGCGTCATCACCAGGTCAAGCACCAGCAGATCGACCAGTGCCTCGTTGCGATGCCGGAAGTGATCGACCCACACCGAGGTGTCGACGAGCACCCCGGTCATTCCTGAACGTTCTCGCGGCGGCGGGGAGTCTCGTGCATGCCCGGCATGGTTGCGCCAAGGGCTGCGAGTCGCTTGGCCGCCTGAACACGCACAAAAATCTTGATGGCTTCACGGAACAGGTCAGCCTTGTCCATGTCCGGACCTGCAACGTCCAGCGCCTGCTGATACAGGACGTCATCGATCGTGACGGTGGTTCTCATGGGCATCTTTCAGCATCAAATATGATGCCATTGTGCACCATATTTGCTTTAGGCAAGCGGAAACAGAGGAAATTAGGGACAGACCCCATTTTCACATTTCTCTCCCGAGCCATCAGGTCTGGCAAGGCGTCGGCAGGTATTTGTTATCCACCGGCTGATGGCCCTGTGAGCCCACGCCCGGACGGTTCTGGCAGACGAATCCAATGGCGCCACTGCTGACCACGGCCGACAGCACGAGGTAATGGCCGGTGATGGCGGGGTTGGCTTTGTTGCCGTAGACCGCCACGATCAACCCGGGGTTGAGGTTGTTGAGCCCGGAGGAACTGACGTAATTGCCCGAAATCGTGTTGGGCAACCCCAGCGAGGCATTGTGTACCGGGAGGGTGCCGTGGTTGGAGTAGTACTCCACCAGGGCTGTCTTGGTGCCCTCCATCAGCGACAGCCCTTCGGTGACCTGCGAGCGGATGACGTAGTTCTGATAGGCCGGTATGGCAATGGCCGCGAGAATGCCGATGATGGCGACGACGATCATCAGTTCGATCAAAGTGAAGCCATGGTCCTTGCGCGAGGTGTGCTGCATTGTTTTTCCCTGTGGTGTTTTGTGGAGCGATGCATGACACCTGCGGTCATCGCGGTGTCAGCCCGGGCCTGTGCAGCTTTCATGCCCGAAACAGAGGTCTTGCAAGCGTGAAGTGGTTCACGTTTCGTGGTGTTACGAACATGTCTGTGCGCCGAGCGTGGACAATTTTTTGTCGGCCTCGACAAAAAATATCGGCTGCGGCCAGGAATGGTCCTGTCGAAAGAAGCCCCGATCGCGCGGTACGGAGTGCAGCTGTCGGGTGGCGCCGCACAGTGCCCGGCACGCCGCGCTGGCGCGGGCCAGGCCCTGGCTTGGTTAGCATGCCGATGTCTCCGAGCGACCAGCGCGACAACGTCCCATGGCCATCATGCCTTTCATCCTGAGCAACCGACCCGAGCCGAGGTTTGCCCGGCGTGGCTGCATGCTGACCGATGGCAGCCCGACGCCAACCACCCTTGCTGCGATGCATGCCGCCGCGCCCACGGGGAAGCCATGACGTCCGCGCCGGGCAAGCCCTCCGCGGTGGCCGCCACGCTGGCGCTGCTCGCCATCCTCGCTGTCGGCCTGCTGGTGTACTGGCCGGGGCTGGCCGGCGGGTATGTGTTCGACGATTTCGGCAATCTGGTGGACAACGCGGCGTTTGCGCACAGCGCGCTGCATGCGCATTTCTGGCACGCGATCTGGAGTGCCGACGCGGGGCCGCTGGACCGGCCGCTGTCGATGCTGACCTTCGCGGCGCAGATGTGGTTCACCGGCATGCACCCCTGGCCACTGAAGCTGGCCAATGTGTTGCTGCACCTGTTCAACGGCTGGTTGGTGTGGCTGCTGTCGGTGCGGGTGCTGGGCTGGCTGGAGAGCCGGGCGCCGCGCCCGTGGCTGGTGGCCGCGCCCACGCTGGCGCTGCTGGCCACCGCGGCCTGGGTGCTGGCGCCGATTCAGCTCACCGCGGTGCTGTATGTGATTCAGCGCGAGGAGTCGCTGGCGTCTGGCTTGGTACTGCTGGGGCTGCTGGCCTACTGGCATGGGCGCATGCGGCTGATCGACGGCAGGCGCGGCGCGCTGGCATGGATCTGGGGCAGCCTGGCGCTGGGCACCGTGCTGGCCGTGCTGGCGAAGGAGACCGGCGTGATGCTGCCGGCCTATGCCTTCGTGCTGGAGTGGGTGGTGCTGCGCGGGGCGCTGGCGCGGCCCATGCTTGCCACCCCCAGCCGATCCCGCTTTGGCCTGCATCCGCTGATTCCGGTGTTCGTCGTGCTGCTGCTGATTCCCGGCGCGCTCGGGCTGGCGTGGCTGCTGCCCAGCGCGCTCAACGGCACGGCCTACGCCGCCCGCCCCTTCACGCTGGCCGA
>DAIAZB010000590.1 GCA_027443745.1 Thiomonas sp.
TGCACGCGCTGGACATGGGCGGTTTGCAGGTGGCCGAAGCGCCCGGCGTCGAGGCGCTGCTGGCCGGCCTGCGCGCCAGCCAGCCCGACGACGACGCCTTGCTGACCGAAGCGATGAAGGTGTTCGACTGGCTGCTGCAGAACAACCACATGGATCCCCGATGAGTTCGCCAAATCCCGTTCTCCCTGCGTCGCCGCCGCCCGCGCTTACGCCGCTCGCGGCGCCGCCTGCGGCCCCGCGTTTCACCGAAGCGCTGCTGTTCTGGCTCAAGCTCGGCTTCATCAGTTTCGGCGGCCCGGCCGGACAGATCGCCGTGATGCACCAGGAACTGGTCGAGCGCAGGCGCTGGATTTCCGAGCGGCGTTTCCTGCACGCGCTCAACTACTGCATGGTGCTGCCCGGGCCGGAGGCGACGCAGCTCGCCATCTACATCGGCTGGCTGCTGCACCGCACGCGCGGCGGTATCACCGCCGGGGTGCTGTTCGTGCTGCCGTCGCTGTTCATCCTCATCGGCCTGAGCGCGATCTACATGGCCTACGGCAACCAGCCGCTGGTGCTGGGTGTGTTCGCCGGGGTCAAGCCGGCGGTGGTGGCGGTGGTGGCGTTCGCGGTCTGGCGCATCGGCTCGCGCGCCTTGAAGAACGGGGTGCTGTGGTTGATCGCGGCGGCGGCGTTCATCGCCATGTTCGCGCTGGGCCTGCCGTTTCCGGCCATCGTGCTGGGCGCCGGTGCGGTGGGCTGGATCGGCGGGCGCATCGCCCCGGGCAGGTTCCAGATCGGTGGCGGCCATGCCGCGGCGCACGCCGCGTACGGCCCGGCGCTGATCGACGACGCCACGCCACCACCCGCGCACGCCCGCTTCCGGCCCTGGCGCCTGGTCGCGCTGCTGGCCATCTTCCTGGCGCTGTGGGCGGCGGCTTTCGCCCTGCTTCCCGCCGGCACGTTGCGCGACATGGGACTGTTCTTCACCAAGGCCGCCTATGTCACCTTCGGCGGCGCCTATGCCGTGCTGCCTTATGTCTACCAAGCCGGGGTCGAGCATTTCCACTGGCTCACCGGTCCACAGATGATCGACGGCCTGGGCCTGGGCGAGACCACCCCGGGGCCGCTGATCATGGTGGTGGCCTTCGTCGGGTTCGTCGGCGCCTGGACGCATCAGGTGTTCGGCCCCCAGTCGCTGCTGCTGGCGGGTGCGGCGGGTGCCGTGGTGGCCACCTTTTTCACCTTTCAGTCCTGCTTCCTGTTCATTCTCGCCGGCGGCCCGCTGGTGGAAGCCACGCGCGACGACCTGCGTTTCACCGCGCCGCTCACCGGTGTCACGGCGGCGGTGGTGGGCGTGGTGCTGAACCTGGCGGTGTTCTTCGCCTGGCATGTGTTCTGGCCGCGGAGCAGCGGAGCGGCGCCGTTCGCCGGTGGGTTCGAGGGGTTCGATGCGCTGTTGGCGCTGGCTGCGTGGTTCGTGCTGTGGAGGGGGCGTGCGGGCATCATGACGGTGGTGCTGGCCTGCGCCGCCATCGGCCTGGTGCATGCGCTCATTGTTTGAGTGACCCGTGGCGCTGAAGGCAACTTGGGGTGGCCCGGCGCCTTCTCTGGAGCAATGGATGACGCCCCTGTTGCCTGAAGGTACTGCGCCGCAAGCCCGCCTGCTGTTGCTGGGGCGGGCCTTGCGCGCTTTGGTGGATGGTTTTGTCGCGGTGCTGTTGCCGGCGTATTTGCTGGCGGTGGGCTTCACCACCTGGCAAGTCGGTCTGCTCAGCACCACGACCCTGCTGGGCTCGGCGCTGCTGACGCTGGCGGTGGGGGCGTGGGGCCACCGCGTCGATTCGTGCCGCTTGCTGCTCGCAGCCGGGCTGCTGATGACCACCACCGGTCTGGCTTTCGCCGGGTTGTCCGCGTTCTGGCCGCTGCTGCTGGTGGCGTTCGTCGGCACCATCAATCCGGGCTCGGGCGATGTCAGCGTGTTCCTGCCACTGGAGCACGCTCGCCTCGCCCACGCCGCACAGGGTGAGGCGCGCACGCTGCTGTTTGCCCGCTACAGCATGGCTGGCGCCTTGTTCGCGGCCATCGGCGCATTGGCCGCCGGTGTGCCGGCCTGGCTCGCAGCTCATGTCGGACTCGAGCCGCTGCCGGCGCTGCGCGGCATGTTCGTGCTGTATGCGGCCGTTGGCGTCGGCGTGTGGCTGCTGTATCTGCGTTTGCCCAAAGCGCATGAGAGTCCCCAGCCGCCGGCCGCGCCGCTCGGTCCGTCGCGCCGCAACGTGGTCAAGCTCGCCGCATTGTTTTCCATCGATGCTTTCGCCGGCGGCCTGGTGGTCAACACCCTGTTGGCACTCTGGCTGTTCCAGCGCTTTGACCTCTCGCCGGGGACAGTCGGCCTGTTCTTTTTCGGCGCCGGGCTGCTGGCAGCGGCTTCGCTGCTGGCCGCACCGCACGTGGCGCGGCGCATCGGTCTGCTCAACACCATGGTGTTCACGCATATCCCCTCCAGCATGTTCCTGATGTTGGCGGCATTCGCGCCCAGCCCGCATCTGGCCCTGGGCTTGCTGCTGGCGCGTGCGGCGTTGTCGCAAATGGACGTGCCCACCCGCAGTGCCTACGTCATGGCGGTGGTGACGCCGCCCGAGCGCACGGCTGCCGCCAGTTTCACCGCCGTGCCGCGCAGCCTGGCCGCAGCGCTCGGCCCGACCCTGGCGGGTGCCATGCTCGGCGCTGGCTGGCTGGCACTGCCGCTGCTGGCCTGCGGGGCGCTCAAAATCAGCTATGACCTGGCGCTGCTGGCGACGTTTCGCCGTGTGCGCTTGCCGCGCTGACGGCCTGCGCCCGGTAGTCCACGACTGCGCGAGGGCGCCGCGCGCAGGCCGCCCCTCGCTCCTCGCCACGCGTACCTGAGTTGAGGTCGTCTGTGTCGGGTTTGTCCTCGGGCTTATAGTCGTTCATTCGTTAGAATGAAGGATATGCAAAACCGCGAACTCAAAAACCACCTCTACGAGCAGGTCGCCCGTATCGGCGGTGCCGTCTCCAGCCCCAAGCGCCTGGAGTTACTGGAACTGCTGGCACAGGGCGAAAAGCCGGTGGAGGCGCTGGCGCGCGAGGCCGCGATCGACATCAAGCTCGCCAGCGCGCATCTGCGCGTGCTCAAAGGTGCGCAACTGGTGCAGGTGCGACAGGAG
>DAIAZB010000591.1 GCA_027443745.1 Thiomonas sp.
TTTGACCACATCGGCGCCAAGGGCTATGGCACGGTGCCGGAGACCTTGCTGTCCACCGAGGTGATGTACGACGTGGGTAAAGCGCTGTACGGCGCCCCCAACAAGCTGTGGGCCGGCCTGCAGTACCAGTACTGGCGCAACAAGTTCGGCAACCCCGCCTCCACCGTGCCCGGCGCCAAGGCATCCACACCCATGCTGCGCGTGGAATACCACTTCTGAGCCGGCTCGGGCGGCTTGCCGGGCCGCCCGCTGGAGGATGAGGACATTTTGGGTGATGTGGCGCGATCATGAAAGCGTGGATCGTGGACCTGGTTACCAAGACCGGTGCGGCAACCCTGCACCGACCTGAACACAGCTCGCAGCAGAGCCTGACCGCCGTGGAACCTACGGCACGCGAGCGGGAAGACTTTTGCAGAGCCTGCCGTGGCGGAAGTCGTTTTCATGTGATTGTTGAAAGGAACCATGATGAACGACTTGCTCGCCACTCTCCTGCCCTACGCGATGAACTGGGCCGATCTGCTGCTGAGATGGCTGCATGTGATCGCGGCCATTGCCTGGATCGGCTCGTCGTTTTACTTCGTCTGGCTGGACAACAGCCTCGAACCGCCAAAAGCCCCTGATCTGAAGGCCAAGGGCGTGGACGGCGAGTTGTGGGCGGTGCACGGCGGCGGCTTCTACAACCCGCAGAAATACCTGGTGGCGCCCCAAGATCTGCCGCAGCATCTGCATTGGTTTTATTGGGAGAGCTACACCACCTGGCTGTCGGGTTTCGCCTTGCTGTCGGTGCTCTATCTCTATCACGCGGGAATCTTCATCGTTGATCCGCAGGTGTACGCATGGCCTTCCCCGGCGCTTGCAGGCTTGGCGCTGCTGGGCTTTCTGGTGGTGGGCTGGCTGGTCTACGACGGCATCTGCCGCCTGTTCGGCCAAGGTGCGAACGGTGACCGCACCGTCGGCGCCATGGTCGCGCTGTACGTGGTGATTGCCGCCTGGGCGGCCTGTCATCTGTTTGCCGGACGTGCCGCCTTTCTTATCACCGGCGCCATGCTGGCGACGATGATGAGCGCCAATGTGCTCTTCTGGATCATCCCCGGCCAGCGTCGCGTCGTGGCGGCGATGCGCGCTGGCCAGACGCCCGACCCGATGGACGGCAAGCGCGGCAAACAGCGCAGCGTACACAACACTTACTTCACGCTGCCGGTGGTGTTCGCCATGCTGTCGAATCACTACAGCTTCGTTTACGACGCGAAGAACAACTGGATCGTGCTGGTGCTGATGATGCTCGCCGGCGCGCTCATCCGCCAGTTCTTCGTGCTCAAGCACAAGGGAGCGTGGAAGTGGCACTACTGGGGCGTGGCGGTGGTCATCATCCTGGCCGTGGCCATCGCTCTGGCACCCAAGCCCCAACCGGTGCTGGCCGCGGCCAAGCCGGTGAGTTTCGCCATGGTGCAGCACATCGTGCAGCAGCGCTGCATCCTCTGCCATGCCGGAGCCGGCGCGCAAAAAGGCGTCAGGCTCGATTCGGCACAGGGCATCGTCAGCCATGCGCAGGACATCTACCAGCAGGTGGTGGTGACGCGCGCCATGCCGCTGAACAACGCCACGCAGATCAGCGAGCTGGAACGCGCACAGATCGGGCAATGGGTGAAGGCTGGGGCCAAGCCCTGACCGCCCCCTGATTCCACATCATTCATTCGACAACGATTCCAAGGAGACAACCATGGCTGCTGCATCCCTTTCACACTCGACGCCCGGCGAGCCCCATCCGGTGGATGCGGTGCTGCCCGCCGGCAAGCTCGCGGCGCTGGGCATCCAGCATGTGCTGGTGATGTACGCCGGCGCGGTGGCCGTGCCGCTCATCATCGGCTCGGCGCTGAAACTGCCGGCGGAACAGATTGCGTTGTTGATCACGGCGGACCTGTTCATTTGCGGCATCACCAGCATCATCCAGTCCCTCGGCCTCACGCCCTGGCTCGGCATCCGCATGCCGGTGATGATGGGCATGACCTTCGCGGCAGTGACGCCCATGATTGCCATCGCCTCTGCCCCCGGCATGGGCTTGCAGGACATCTTTGGCGCCATCATCGCCGCCGGCCTGTTCGGCATACTCATCGTGCCCTTCGCCTGCCGCCTCATCAGCCTGTTTCCGCCGGTGGTCACCGGCTCGGTCATCACCATCATCGGCATCTCATTGATGCAGGTGGGCATCCAATGGGCCGTTGGCGGGGCCTGGCTCAAGCCCATGATTCCCGACCCTTCGGCGCAAGCCGCGGCCGGCGCCATGGTGCCCAACCCGGCCTATGCATCGATGGAAAACCTCGGCGTTGCCCTGTTCGTGCTGGTTGTCATCCTCGTCATCAGCAAGTACGGACGCCATTTCCTGAAGAACATTTCGGTGCTCGTCGGGCTGGTGGTGGGCAGCATCCTGGCGGCGGCACTTGGGCTGATGCACTTCGGCCAGGTGGCCAAGGCGGACCTGTTCCATCTCGTCATGCCCTTCCAGTTCGGCGCGCCCAGGTTCGCCATCGGCCCCATCGTCACCCTGTGCGTGGTGGAGCTGGTGGTGTTCGTGGAATCCGCCGGCATGTTTTTCGCGCTCGGCGACATCGTCGGCCGCAAAGTCGGCCGCACGGAACTGGCGCGCGGCCTTCGGGTGGA
>DAIAZB010000592.1 GCA_027443745.1 Thiomonas sp.
GCCGGAGTTCATCGCCTCGCTGCCACTCACGGGTGAGGACGGCACGCTCAAACGTCGCTTCGACGGTCGCCCGGAAGCTGGCCTGATCCACGCCAAGACCGGCAGCCTGCGCAATGTGTTGAGTCTGGCCGGCTATGTGCAATCGCCGACCACGGGCCGTCGCTCCACCGTGGTGGCGCTGATCAACGACCCACGCGCAGCCGGCGGCTGGGGTACGATTGAAGCCTTGCTGGACGACGCGCTGCACAACGCCTGAGTCCGGGTCCGTCAGCCGCATCATGCACCTATCCGACTGGTTGGGCTTCACTGCCGCAGCCTTGACCACGGCCTCCTTCATTCCGCAGGTTTGGCTGACCCTGCGCACGCGTGACGTTTCCGGTATTTCCGTCGGCATGTATGCCGCGTTCACGACCGGGGTGTTTCTGTGGCTGATCTACGGCATCGCAGAAGGTTCCTGGCCACTCATCGCCGCCAATGCCATCACCTTGAGTCTCGCCTCCTGTGTGCTGCTGCTGCGCTTGCGCTATGGGCACACCCCTCGCGAGTAGTCCTTGACGACGCCGCAGTTGCTTGCCGGGATGCCACCCGCAAGCGAGGATCATGCTTTGGCGTCGCTGTTGGACGTCGAGGCGCGCAACACCTGAGCCGTCCAGAGTCCAGCGTCTCTTCACACGCGTTCTGCACCCGCGTTGCCCCCAGCCCGGGGGAATGCGAGGCGTAGCGCGCAGGCCCGGGTGAACCGGCCCTCACCGATCCCCAGGCCAATTCCCCGCCCAGCCCCACTGGCCTCGCGCCCATGCATTGCCGCGCACGCAAGCGCCGGATGGGACCGGCGGCCACGCCCCAGTTCGAAATTGTTGCGACGCAGCAGCCCCAGGGCCCTCCCGGGCGGCGCCACGGGCAGATGCACACGGCATACCTTTAAATTCCATCATATTTTCTATATTATTCTCTGAATTTAAATTTTTATCTGTTTATTTATCATATAAATTGCTTTAGAATTCTAATAAATTCTCATTCTTCGAACGAGTCTCTACAGGCGCCCCGTGCCGCTCCTCACCCGGTGCGCACGATCATGCCCTGAGCTTGCGGCGCCATCGGACGGCGGGCGAGCCTTGCCCCTGGCAAGATCAACGGGCGTTTCAGCACTCTGGCGGATCGTTCGCGCAGGCATGGTTCCATGCGCGAACGATTCCTGCCCCGATCCCGCCGCAAGTCTGTGCGGGGGTTCGCCAAGTCGCCGGCCGGTCTTGCGCCGGCCATCCTGTCCACGGATACGCCAGCCGGCCATCCCCGACCATGGAGCCACGATGCACGTTCCCAGCGCCACGCCCGATCTGCCGCACCACGGGGTCGACCCCCAAGCGGGCCTGCCACCGCGCATTGCCGTGATCGGCGCCGGGGCCTGGGGTACGGCCCTGGCCGCGGCGCTGCAACGCGGCGGCAGCCAGGTCACGCTCTGGGCCAGACGGCCGGATTTGGTCCACGCGCTGCAGACCCAGAGCAGCAACCCCCGGCATTTACCCGGCATCGTGCTGCCACCCGGCCTGCGCGCGACCACAGCGCTCGCCGAAGCCCTGGCAGGCGCTCGGCTGGTGGTGCTTGCACTGCCGTCGGCGGCGCTGCGCGAAACTGCGCAGCGTGTCGCACCCTTGCTCGCGCCCGACACGGTGGTGCTGACCGCGTGCAAGGGCTTCGAGCGCCAAAGCGGCGCGCTGCCCATCGACGTCTTGCGTGAGTGCTGCGACGGTGACCCGCTGTTGGGGGTGCTCAGCGGCCCGAGCTTTGCCGATGAAGTGGCACGCGGCCTGCCCACCCGGCTCACCTTGGCCATGCCCGCGCTGCAGCCGAGTCATGCGCAAGCACGACATGCCCGCGCCTTCGCGCTCGGCCTGCGACGGCAGTTGGCGGAGGCCGCCATCATGCTCGATCTGACCGAGGACGCGGTTGCGGCGCAAGTCGGCGGGGCGATGAAGAACATCGTCGCGATTGCCAGCGGCATGGCCATGGCACAGGACCTGGGCGAGAACGCACGTGCCGCCATCGTCACCCTGGGGCTGGACGATATGCGCAGGCTCACACGGGCACTGGGCGGACGCAGTCAGACCCTGTTGAGCAGTTGCGGCGTGGGCGACTTGTTTCTGACCGTGGCCTCCACCCGCTCACGCAACACCCGGCTCGGGCTGCGACTGGGCCGTGGCGATGGTCTCGATGCATCCGCCGCAACTGCCGCCTTCGGCGAGTTGGCCGAGGGGGCCATCGCCGCATTCTCGGTGCAGGCGCTGGAGCGCCGCCATGGCCTGCGTTTGCATGTCGCCGCCTGCGTGCGCGATGTCCTGCTCCGGCACGCCAGCGTGCCGCAGGCGTTGGCGCGATTGCTGCGCGACAGCCCGGCGCAAGCACTGCCCGAACCGGTGTTACCCGCGATGACGCCAGCGCAGCAGGACGGTCGACTGGCCAAGGCGGCACGCCTGGCGACTGCGAGCTCGTCGCAGCGGCTGCTGCAGTGAGCGCCAGCGCCATGCCGCTCACCATCCTGGCGACCGACCTCGACGGCACCTTTCTCGGGGGTAGCTCAGCACAACGCGAGGCGCTGCTGCAATGGATCACGTCACATCGCAGCGAACTGGTGCTGATCTTCGTCAGCGGTCGCGGCCAGGCCTTCATGCAGCAACTGGCGACGGCGTTGCCGGTGCGGCCCGACCACCTCATCGGCGATGTCGGCACCACGGTGAGGAGCGGTCCGCAGTATGCCCCGCTGCCGCCGCTGGAACGCTGGCTCGACGCTGCCTGGCCGCAAGACGCGGCGACGCGCATCGAACGGCAGATGCGGGAGCATCCGCACTTGCGCCCGCAAGCCGTGCGCAGTGGCCGGCGCCGCTCCTATCTGTTCGACGATCCGGCGCAGACGCACGCCGCGCGACATGCCATGCACGGTCTGGGTTTCGACACCCTGCTGTCGGACAACCAGTATTTCGACGTGCTGCCGCGCGGTGTGCAAAAAGGCCCGACCCTGCTGCGCACGCTGACGGCGTTGGGCCTGCCGACGCAGCGCACGCTCGTGGCTGGCGACACCCTCAACGACCTGTCGATGTTCGAGACGGGCCTGGCCGGCGTCGCCGTCGGCAACCGCGAGGCGGCGCTCGACGCCGCCATCGCCCACCACCGCAACGTCTATCGCAGCCCGCATCCGGGCGCGGCCGGCGTACTCGACGCCTTGAGGCGCTTTCATCCACCGGGGAACACGCATGGCTTCATCGCTGGTCATCGTCTATCACAGACAACCTTATGAGGAACAGATCGAGAACGGCAAGACCGTGCTGCGCGAGAACAGCAGTCCCAACGGCATCGTCCCCGCACTCAAGGGGTTCATCGGCCGCGTCGATCGTGCCAGTTGGGTGGCCTGGAAAAAGGCCCCGGCCGGCAAGCCGTTGCAGTTCGAACGCCGCATCGCCGTGAACGACAGCTACGGCAGTTACGACGTGGTCCGCCTGCCCTTGAGCGCGGAGCAGATCAACCAGTTCTATCACGTGACCTCGAAAGAGGCGCTGTGGCCCATTCTCAACAGCTTTCCGGCGCACTACTCCACCGAGAACTGCGACTGGAGCGTCTTTCGCGAAGTCAACCGCCTGTTTGCCGAAGCCGCTTGCGCCGAGGCGGCGCCCGGCGCCGTGGTCTGGGTGCACGACTACAACCTGTGGCTGGTCCCGGGTTTCGTGCGACGCATGCGGCCAGACCTGCACATCGCGTTTTTCCATCACACGCCGTTCCCCGCGCCCGATGTGTTCAACATCCTGCCGTGGCGTGACGAGATTCTCGACAGCCTGCTGAGTTGCGATCTGGTCGGCTTCCATGTGCCGCGCTATGCGCGCAACTTTGCCGCGCTGGTGCAGGCACTGCGCAAGGTGGATGCTTTGGTGGAGCGCCGCGTCGATCCCGAATTGCAGGCCATGGGAACCGCGTTGTCGGAACCGGTGACTCCGGTGTCGCTGACGGTGGGCGGGCGCCGCGTGCGCATCGATGCCTTCCCCATCGGCACCCATGCGCAACTGATCCGCGAGACGGTGCAAAAGCCGGAAAATTCAGCCCGCGTGGCCCATATCCGGCGCGAAATTCCCGAACACACCATCATCGTCTCCATCGGCCGCGTCGACTACGCCAAGGGGACGCGCGAATTGCTGCTGGCCTTCGAGCGCCTGCTGCGACGACGCCCGGCGCTGCACGGCCAGGTCAAGCTGCTGATCACGGCCGTGGCAGCCGCCGACGGCATGCGCGTCTACAGGCGCGCGCAACAGGCCATCGAACAACTGGCAGGACGCATCAACGGCCACTTCGGCACGCTGAGCTGGCTGCCTATCCTGCTGTCCACCACATCCCTGCCATTCGCCGAGGCGCTGTGCTATTACCGCGCTGCCGACATCGCCTGGATCACGCCGCTGCGCGACGGGCTGAACCTGGTGGCCAAGGAGTTCATCGCCGCGCATGTGAACGAAAGCGGCGTGCTAGTGCTGTCGGAATTCGCCGGCGCCGCGATGGAGCTGCAAGACGCGGTGCTCGTCAACCCCTACAGCATCAGCCAGATGGACAGCGCCATCGACCGCGCCCTGGATATGCCGCGCGACGAACAACGCACCCGCATGCAACGCATGGACGCGCTGGTGGAGCGCTACGACATCGGCCACTGGACCAGGCATGTGCTGGGACTGTTCGCGCAGTTGCGCGCCGAGCGCCCTGCGGCGCGCGCTCCCGATGGACAGGCCTTGCGCGCCTGACCCCGCCCACGATGCCCCAACGTCCCCGCCCCGCTGCAGCCCCGCCCAGGGCAATGCGCTAGAGAGCCGCCATGCACAACCAACTCGTGACCGATGCCTGGCTGTGGTCACAAGCCCATCACCCGGAAACACTGGCCATCGGCCTGAGCGCGCTGGCCTTACCGCTGTTCGCGCTGGCGACCCGACTGGCGTTGCGGCTGAAGCCGACAGGGGGCGTGTGGCAGTTGCTGCTGCTGCGCACACGCCGTGCGTTGCGCGCGATGTGGCTGCTGCTGGTGCTGCGGCTGGACCTGTTTTTGCTGCAGCAGCATCTCTCGCACTGGGTCTGGTCGACCACGGTGCTGCGCCTGCTGTTCATCACCGCGGTCACCTGGCTGGCGCTGCGGTTGGCGCAGGCCGGTGGCGAGATCGTGATGCTGCGCCGTGGCGGCTTGAGCCTGCCGGACGACCCCAAGCTGCTCGACACCAACTTGCAGGTGCGCGGCGTCCTCACCCGCGCCCGGGTCCTGGCGCGGGTGGCCAGCCTGCTCATCGTGCTGGTGGGCTTGTCGCTGGCGCTGATGAGCATTCCCGGCGTGCGCCAACTCGGCACCAGCCTGCTGGCCTCGGCCGGCATTGCCGGCGTGGTCGTGGGCTTCGCTGCGCGGCCGGTGCTGTCGAATCTGCTGGCCGGATTGCAGATCGCTCTGGCCGAGCCCATCCGCATCAACGACGTGCTGATCGTGCAGGGTGAATGGGGCCGCGTGGAGGAAATCACCGGCACCTATGTGGTGTTCCGCATCTGGGACGAGCGCCGCATGATCCTGCCGCTGCAGTGGTTCATCGAGCACCCGTTCGAGAACTGGACGCGAACCAGCGCCAGCCTGTTGGGCACGGTCTTTCTGTGGGTGGACTACGCCATGCCGATCGATGCTCTGCGCGCCGAACTCAAGCGGGTGTGCGCCGAAGACCCCGACTGGGATGGCCGCCTGGCCATCATCCATGTCACCGATGCCGACGCCACCGCTCTGCAAGTACGCTTCCTCGTCAGTGCCGCCAACTCGGCTCGCGCCTGGGAACTGAGATGCCGGGTGCGCGAGGCCATGGTGGCTTACCTGCAGCGCGACTGGCCCCACCATCTGCCGCGCCGCCGCCTGTCGTGGCGGGCCGATGGCACTGCCGATGCCGAGCAGCACGCTCGTGTCACCAACTGAGGACTTGCACGATGCCCACTTGGCTGCTCACCCCGATCGACCACAACCCCCTGCTGGCCTGGCTCATGGCGCTGGCCTTGCTCGTGCTCGCCATGCTGCTGGTTCGCGTCATCAAGCCACTGCTCATGGCACGACTGAGTGCCATGCATCACCTGGGCAGGGCGCGCTGGAATGAAGCCCTGGCGCATGCCGTCGGCGGCACCCGCGTGCTGCTGGTCGGCGCCATGGCGTTGTACCCGGCGCTGGACAATCTTGCGCTGTCCGCCACCACCGAGCGCTGGGCCTCGGGAATCGCTGCGGTCGGCCTGTTCGTGCAACTCGGGTTGTGGGCGGGGCGCTTTCTGGACAGTTGGATCAAGTCCTCACGCGCCCGCGCCATGGAGCACGACCCGGAAACCGCCACCGGCCTCGCCGCCATGAGCTTCCTGGCGCGGCTGGTGCTGTGGTCGCTGGTGGTCCTGCTGCTGCTCGACAATCTCGGCTTCAACGTCACCACCCTGCTGGCCGGGCTGGGTGTCGGCGGCATCGCCGTCGGCCTGGCCTTGCAGAACATCCTCGGCGACCTGTTCTCCAGCCTGTCCATCGTGCTCGACAAGCCCTTCCAGATCGGCCATTCCATCGTGGTCGACGGCTTTTCCGGCACGGTGGAGAACATCGGCCTCAAGACCACCCGCATCCGCTCCATCAGCGGCGAAATCGTGGTGTTCTCCAATACCGATCTGACCAAGGCCCGGCTGCGCAACTACAAGTTCATGCAACAGCGGCGCATCGTCTTCGCCTTCGGACTCACCTACGACACCCCGGCCGACTCCCTGGAGCGCATCCCTGCACTGGTGAAGTCCCTCATCGAAGAGCACGAACAAGCCCGTTTCGACCGTGCCCACTTCAAGGACTTCGGCGACTCCAGCCTGAACTTCGAAGTCGTGTACTGGATGAAAACGGCCGACTACACCGCCTACATGGACACCCAGCAGGCCATCAATCTGGGCCTGATGCG
>DAIAZB010000593.1 GCA_027443745.1 Thiomonas sp.
AGATGGACCGCTATCATCAGGACATGACGCAGCGGGTGGATCGCATCTTGGAGCGCAAGTAATGAGGCTCGTATGACGCTACCGACCACGATGACGCTGGATGCCGCCGGCCGCGCGTTCATTCAGGGATGGGAGGGCTATCGCGCCGAGGCATATCTCGACCAAGGCGGTACGCCGACCATCGGGTGGGGCCACACCGGCTGGTACGCGCCAGGCGTGCCAGTCGCGCTCGGGCAGACGGGCACACTCGCGCAGGCCGAGGCGTGGTTCACGGCGGATACCGCTTCGGCGTGCGCGGAGGTCAATGCCGGCGTATCGGTGCCGATCATGCAATCTCAGTTCAACGCGCTGGTCGATTTCACCTATAACCTGGGCTCAGCCGCATTCGCACACTCGACGTTGCGGCGCGATCTGAACGAAGGTGATATGCTCGGCGCCGCGAACGAGTTTCTGCGTTGGGACTATTGCGCCGGCCAGCCAGATCCGGGCCTCGAAAATCGGCGCAAGGCCGAGCGCACGCTGTTTCTCACCGGAGTGCATCCATGACGCGCATCCTCTCCGCTCTCGCTCTCGTCGCCGCCTTCCTTGTCGGCACCGCGGCCTACGCCACCACGACCTGCGTGGTCGGCAAGACCGGCACCGCGCCGGCGGCCTCGATCACGTTCACCGCGCCGACCACGAATACCGACGGGACCGCGCTCACCGGCACCGTCACGTACGATCTCTTTCAAGGCTCGGCCTCGGGCGCGGAGAAGCTGGTGGCATCCGGCCTCAGCGGCTCGCCCATCGCGGTGAATACCGGCCTCGTGGACGGCACCAGTGTCTACTGGTACGTCGAGGCCGTGAACAGCGCCGGGAATGCCAGCGCGCCGAGCAACGAGGTGTGCAAGACCTTCCCGGCCGGCACGCCGAGTGCGGTGACGATCAGCATCACATGAGCCGCTGCCTCCATCCCGGCTGCACGAAAGAGGTGCCTGCGCAGACGGGCCGAGCGCCGCGGCGCATTTACTGCCTCGAACACGGCAGCACGCGATGGGCCATGTGGCGCTGCAAGCGGGGCATCGCGCCGACCCGAGGGCCGAAGGGCGTTGCAGTCGGCTACCGCAGTTCAGCCGCCATCCGCGCCGATCTCGCCGAACAGCTCGCGGCCATGCTTGGGCGCTTTCAGGGCATTGTCGCCCGTGACCGCCGAATCGATCCCATCGCGTGAGGTACCTCGTGAAGCTCGACCCGCAAAAGACCACCGCCGCCATCGCTGGCGCCTACCTCGCGCAGATCGTGACATGGGCGGCCGGGTACTTCTGGCACGTACAGGTGCCCCCTGAGATTTCCACCGCGCTCGCCGGCCTCGCCATGCTGGTGCTGGCGCATACCCTTTACCCTACGCAAGCCGGCTGACCCGGCAAGGTGAGATACCGATGAGCACTCCGAATCCGCTGTTGCCGCTGGAACAGGCCGCTATCCCGTCCGCTGTGGCCCTCCTGCAGGCCGTGCAGGCGTTCATTGGCAATATGGGCACCGATCCCGCCCAGTGGACACTGAAGTTCCCCGGCGCGCTCGTGACGCTGCAGGGCGCAGTGATGCTGCAGGCGCCGCTGCTGGCGAACGCCGAAGGGGCGGCAATCACGTCGCAGGCTAACGCCGTGGTCGGCGGCTGGATTGCCAAGCTGCAGGCGGCTGAGAAGCCCGCCGCGTAACGCCATGATGCCGGCATCCATCCCCTCCGGCCTCACCGTCGGCTTCGTGTACTCGACCGCGCTCACCTCGAGCGTGATCGAGTATTCGGAGTCCGGCGTAGGGCCATCGCACGCTACCACGCTCGTCGCGCCCGGATGGGTAATCGACGCGCGCTTCTCAGGCGGCGTCGCCATGCGGCCGGTGTCATACCTCAGCGGCAGCACCGTCCAGTGGTATCGGCTGCCCGGCACAGAAACCGCCGTGGATCGCGCCATAGCGTTCCTGCACGGCCAGTGCGGGCAGCCCTATGACTGGCAGGACATCGTGGCGTTCGCGGTGCCAAACGCATTTAAACGGCTCACAGTGGCCAAGCATCCATGGATGTGCTCATACCTCGCGCTCGCCGCGCAGCTCAAGGGGCAGCTCTTGCCGAAGCCGCCGGTAGGGGCCGAGCGCATCAACCCGTTCGAGTTGCTGCTGATGGATGTGGCGGCCGGGGCGCTGGCGCTCAGCGGGCCGGTATTTTAGGGGACGGGCGCCCGCGCTGATGAGTTA
>DAIAZB010000594.1 GCA_027443745.1 Thiomonas sp.
CTGACGCAAAAGGCCGCCATGCGCCTGCGCCGCGAAGGTTTGGTGGCTGGCGCCATGAGCGTGCGCCTGCGCTGCGCCGCCCGCGGCCAGGCGTCGCAGCGCTGGGAACAGGCCGCGCGCATGGCGCACACGCAGGACACCCAGACGCTGCTGCATGTCCTGGCCGCGCTCTGGGCGGACTTGCCGCCGCAACTGCCGCCGCCGTTCAAGGTCGGCATGGTGCTGCACGACCTGCTGCCGCTGGCGCAGAGCAGCGGCAGTCTGTTCGCTGATGACAGCCGCCGCAACGGTCTGTGGCAGGCGGTGGATGCGCTGAACCTGCGCTACGGCAAGCACACCGTCTATTGCGGCAGCGCCCATCGCGCCCGCGACAGCGCGCCCATGCGCATCGCCTTCAACCGCATTCCCGACCTCGGCACCGAGGCGTGAGCGCTGTGGATGCAGGGCGGATGCAGAGCGCGCCATGCCATCGCCCTGCGCTACGGCGGCGGCTGGAGGGTCGTGCCGATGCCGTGCGTGCGCGGCGCAGACGCCGACTCCCAACCCGCCAGAGATCGGTCGGGTGGGCCGAACAGCTGCATCAGCCGCTGGCGCAGCCCGCGTGCGTGCGCGACGTCGCGCAGCATGGCGATCCATTCGTGAACGGTGAGTGTGATGGGGTTGTGGCTGCGAATCGGGTGGACGATGCCGTAGACGCAGGGATGGGCCGGATCCTCCGGCGTGAAGCTGCCGAACAGCTTGTCCCACACGATGAACACCCCGGCGTAGTTGCGGTCCAGGTATTGCGGGTTGCGGGCGTGGTGCACGCGGTGGTGCGAAGGCGTGTTGAACACATGCTCCAGCCAGCCGAGTTTGCCCACCGCCTCGGTGTGGACGAAGAACTGGAACGCCAGATTGATGGCGACCACGGCGACGATGTGCGCAGGGGCGAAGCCAATCCATGCCAGCGGCAGCCAGAACAGCCACATGCCCGAGATGGGGTAGGTGAGGCTCTGGCGGAACGCGGGGGAGAGGTTGAGCCGCTCCGACGAATGGTGGGTGACATGCGAGGCCCACAGCCAGCGCACGCGGTGGCTGGTGCGGTGGAACCAGTAATAGCAAAAATCCTGGGCAACGACGAGCAAGACCACGCTCCACCAGGTGGCGGGAATGTTGAACAGCCGATGCCGCCAGAGCGCGACGAACAGGCCGAAGGTGAGCAGCCAGGCCACTGCGTCCGAGGCCTGGTGCATCAGCGCCAGGGTGGCGTTGGAGGCCGTGTCGGCCCAGGTGTAGTTGCTGCGGCCCTTGCGCTTGAAATACCAGGCTTCCCAGGCGATGAAGCCGAGGAAGACCGGGGCGAGGGCGAGGAGGATGAGGCTGTCCATCGGGCTGGGTTCGGAGGTTGCTGCCGGGATGCCGACGCGATCAGGATGCCACAGTGTCGGCTGGCCTGGAGGCCACCTCGCCCATGGCCTGCAGGCAGCGTTGCATGGCGGGTCGCATGCAGCAGCGCAACAGCAGGGCGACGACAGGACGCGACAGCGGTGCGCGCGGGGTGAAGGTGTAGCGCCATTCCACGGCGCACCCGCGCGCCTCATCCGTAAACGTCCAGCGCGCCTCTCCCAGCCGCACCAGCCAGGAGAACGGAGGGCGAAAGCCGCTCAGGGTGTAGGCATGCAGGCCCGGACGGTCGAGTGCGGTGACGCACTCGGTGAGGATGGAGCCGTCGTTGTTGGCCACGCGTCGCGTGCAACCCACGCCCAGCGGCGACAGCAGGGTGATGGAGCGGATGGAGGGAATCAGCCCGTAGCCGCGAAACAGCGGCGGGAAGCGCGCCGGGTCGGCCGACAGATCGAACGCGGCTTCGGCACGGCAAGGCAGCTTGGCGCGGGCGGTGCAGGTGGGGTGCATGGCGACAGTGTCGCGTGTGCCCGCCGCGGCATCCATCGGGGAAAGTATGTGGTCGTGTCCGGCGCAGAGGGCGCGAGGGTGCTCAGCCGCGTGCTCGGCATACGGCGGCGAGCTTGTTGCCGTCGGGGTCACGCACGTAGGCGGCGTAGAAGTCGGGGCCGTAATGCGGGCGCAACCCGGGTGCGCCTTCGCTGCTGCCGTCATGCGCCAGAGCTGCAGCATGAAAGGCATCGACCTGCGCGCGGTTGCTGGCGGCCAGGGCGATCATGGTGCCATTGCCCGTGCTTGCGGGCTGGCCATTGAAGGGTTTGCACAACCACAGCGCCAGTTCCACGCGGCCTTCGTCGGCATAGCGGCCCCAGCCGACCAGATCGTCCCAGCCATCGTCATCCCCGATGTCGCAGCGCGCGTGCCCAAGCGCGGCCATCACTGGGTCGTAGAACGCCGCCGCACGGGGCAGGTCGTTGGTGCCGAGCATGAGGTAGGTGAACATGAGTGCGATGCGTTGGATTTCACGGAGCGGCCTGTGCGCCCCGGGGTCGGCTCGCCGACCCGCCCCCCGCGGGTTCAAGGAAACTTGGGGATGACCCCAAGTTTCCTTGAGAGCGGCGTTCGGCCTGACGAGGGTTGTTCGTCATGGTTGTTTCACGCAAAAATCTTCCCCGGATTCAAGATGCCGTTCGGGTCGAGGGCCTGCTTGATGGCACGCATCACGTCCAGAGCGTCGTCGCCCGCTTCCTCGCGCAGGAATTCCTGCTTGTGCAGGCCGACGCCGTGCTCGCCGCTGCAGGTGCCGCCGAGTTTCAGCGCCCGGCGCACCAGTTGCGCATTGAGGCGTTCAGCCAATTCGCGTTCTTCGGGTTTGGCCGGGTCGAGCAGGTAGCCGATGTGGTAATTGCCATCGCCCACATGGCCGACGACGAAGTAGGGCAGGCCGGCGGCTTCGGCCTCGGCGATGGTGGCGTTGATGCTCTCGGCCAGACGCGAGATGGGCACGCAGGTGTCGGTGGTGACGCAGCGGCAGCCGGGCCTGGTTTGCAACGCGGAGAAGTAGGCGTGATGCCGCGCCTTCCACAGGCGGGTGCGTTCCTCCGGGGTGTCGGCCCAGGCGAAGTCGGAGCCGCCATGATCGGCGGCAATCGCCTGCACGCTCTGCGCCTGTTCGCGCACGCCGGCGGGCGAGCCGTGGAATTCCATCAGCAGCAGGGGCTGTTCGGGCAAGTTGAGGTGGTCGTGGGCGTTGACGGCGCGCACCGCGCCGGGGTCCATCAGTTCGACGCGGGCGATGGGGATGCCGGCCTGGATGATGGCGATGGTGCAGTCCACCGCCTGCGCCACATCGGGGAACGAGCACACGGCTGCGGCCACGGCCTCGGGCTGCGGGTACAGGCGCAGGGTGACCTCGGTGGCGATGCCCAGCGTGCCTTCGCTGCCGACGAACAGGCGGGTGAGGTCGTAGCCGGCGCTGCTCTTGCGCGCCTGGGTGCCGGTGCGGATGACGCGGCCGTCGGCCAGCACCACGGTGAGGGCCAGCACGTTCTCGCGCATGGTGCCGTAGCGCACGGCGTTGGTGCCCGAGGCGCGCGTGGCGGTCATGCCGCCCAGGGTCGCGTCGGCACCGGGGTCGATGGGGAAGAACAGCCCGGTGTGGCGCAACTCCTCGTTCAAC
>DAIAZB010000595.1 GCA_027443745.1 Thiomonas sp.
CGCGGAATCGATGTGGAGCCCATGACCCGGCTGCGTGCGCAAGCGCGCAGCCGTGGCGTGCATCTGCAGGTTCTGAAAAATACGCTGGCCCGACGCGCCGTCACAGGTACCGGTTTCGAGGTGCTTGCCGGTGAAATGACCGGTCCCTTGATCTACGGGTTTTCCGAAGATGCCATCGCGGCGGCCAAAGTCATCCATGACTTTGCCAAGACCAATGACAAGATGGTCATCCGCGGCGGTGCCACCAACGGCAAGCTGCTCGACGTCGAGAGCGTCAAGCAACTCGCCAGCATCCCCAGCCGCGAGGAACTTCTCGCCAAGCTGCTGGGCGTGATGCAGGCGCCGCTCACCGGCTTCGTCGGCTCGGTGGCAGCACTGGCCAAAAAGCGCGAGGAAGAGGCGACTGCCTGAGGGCAGCTTGACCAGCCCCGCGCGCGGCACCGAAACATCCGTAGTTTCTACCCAACCCTATCGATTGAATTTGGAGTACACAAAATGGCATTGAACAAACAAGACATTCTGGACGCCGTGGGCGGCATGACGGTTCTGGAACTGAACGATCTGGTGAAGGCGTTCGAAGAGAAATTCGGCGTGTCCGCAGCGTCCATGGCGGTTGCCGCCCCGGGGGCTGGCGCGGCTGCCGCGGTGGCTGAGGAGCAGACCGAATTCAACGTCATGCTGCTGGAAGTCGGCGCCAACAAGGTCTCGGTCATCAAGGCCGTGCGCGAACTGACGGGCCTGGGCCTGAAGGAAGCCAAGGATCTGGTGGACGCCGCGCCCAAGGCAGTGAAGGAAGGCGTGGCCAAGGCCGACGCCGAAGCGGCGAAGAAGAAGCTCGAAGAAGCCGGCGCCAAGGCGGAACTGAAGTAATTCGCCCGGCACCAGCTTGGCCCGGAAGGCTGCTCTGGCCTTCCGGGCTTTCGTGTCTTGATGTCGGCGCGGCAGATGGGTTGTGATGGTGATGGTTTGTGGATCGGTTTTTGAATGTGCACCTGCAGTGGTGTGCATTCCAAAACGGTTTCAGTCCTGCGCAGCGGAGCGTCCATGTCCTACTCGTTCACCGAAAAGAAGCGGATTCGCAAGAGCTTTGGCACCCGCCAAGGCGTCATTGATATTCCTTTCTTGCTGGCCACCCAGCTCGAATCGTATGAATCCTTCCTGCAAAAGGACGTCGCGTCCGACAAGCGCAAGGATGAAGGCCTGCAAGCCGCGTTCACGGCGATCTACCCCATCGTCTCGCACAACCAGAACGTGCGCATGGAATTCCTGGGCTACAACCTGGCACGCCCGGCGTTCGACATGCGCGAGTGCCAGCAGCGTGGCCTGACCTATGCCAGCGCGCTGCGCGCCAAGGTGCGCCTGATCGTCATGGATCGCGAGGCGGCCAAGCCGACCATCAAGGAGGTGAAGGAGCAGGAGGTCTACATGGGCGAGATTCCGCTCATGACCGACAAGGGCTCGTTCATCATCAACGGCACCGAGCGGGTCATCGTCTCGCAGTTGCACCGCTCACCGGGCGTGTTCTTCGAGCACGACAAGGGCAAGACCCACTCGTCGGGCAAGCTGCTGTTCTCCGCCCGCATCATCCCCTACCGCGGCTCCTGGCTGGACTTCGAGTTCGACCCCAAGGACATTCTCTACTTCCGCGTCGACCGCCGCCGCAAGATGCCGGTGACGATCCTGCTCAAGGCCCTGGGCCTGAACAACGAGCAGATCCTGGCGCATTTCTTCAGCTTCGACCATTTCGACCTGATGGACCAGGGCGCGATGATGGAGTTCGTGCCCGCGCACTTCAAGGGCGAAGTGGCCCGTTTCGACATCGTCGACAAGTCCGGCAACGTCGTCGTGGCCAAGGACAAGCGCGTCACCGTACGGCACTTGCGCGCCCTTGAAGAGTCGGGGACGCAGCGCATCTCCGTGCCGGAGGACTTCGTCGTCGGCAAGGTGCTGGCACGCAATGTGGTGTCGGAGGACACCGGCGAAATCGTCGCCGTCGCCAACGAAGAGTTGACCGACGCCGTGCTGAAGAAGATGCGCGATGCCGGCATCCGCCGCGTCGAAACCCTGTACACCAACGATCTCGACCAGGGCCCGTTCATCTCGCAGACCCTGCGCATCGACGAGACCACGGTTCCGCTGGCCGCCAAAGTCGCCATCTACCGCATGATGCGCCCCGGCGAGCCGCCCACCGAAGATGCGGTGGAGTCACTGTTCAAGCGCCTGTTCTTCGACGCTGACGCCTATGACCTGTCGCGCGTCGGCCGCATGAAATTCAACCGACGCCTCGGCCGCGAGGAGATCGAGGGCGACATGGTGCTGTCGCACGACGACATCATGGCCGTCATCAAAATGCTGGTGGATCTGCGCAACGGCCGCGGTGAGGTGGACGACATCGACCACCTCGGCAACCGCCGCGTGCGCTGCGTTGGCGAGCTGGCCGAGAACCAGTTCCGCGCCGGACTGTCGCGCATCGAGCGCGCGGTGAAGGAGCGCCTCGGCCAGGCCGAGACCGAGAACCTGATGCCGCACGACTTCATCAACTCCAAGCCGATTTCCGCGGCGATCAAGGAGTTCTTCGGCTCGAGCCAGCTGTCGCAGTTCATGGACCAGACCAATCCGCTGTCGGAGATCACCCACAAGCGCCGCGTCTCGGCCCTGGGCCCGGGCGGCCTGACGCGCGAGCGCGCCGGCTTCGAGGTGCGCGACGTGCATCCGACGCACTACGGCCGCGTCTGCCCGATCGAAACCCCGGAAGGCCCCAACATCGGTCTGATCAACTCGTTGGCGCTGTTCGCGCAACTCAACGAATACGGTTTCATCGAGACGCCTTACCGCCGCGTGGCCGACAGCCAGGTGACCGACCAGATCGACTACCTCTCAGCCATTGAGGAAGGCAAATACGTCATTGCCCAGGCTAATGCCGGCATCGACGAACAGGGCCGCTTGATCGACGAATTGGTCTCGGCGCGTGAAAACGGCGAAACCATCCTGGTCTCGCCCAGCCGCGTGCAGTACATGGACGTATCGCCGGCGCAGATTGTCTCGGTGGCAGCATCGCTCGTGCCCTTCCTTGAGCATGACGACGCCAACCGCGCGCTGATGGGCGCCAACATGCAGCGTCAGGCCGTGCCGGTGCTGCGGCCTGAAAAACCCTTTGTCGGCACTGGAGTCGAGCGCGTCACCGCGGTCGACTCCGGCACCGCAGTCACCGCCCTGCGCGGCGGCGTGGTCGACTATGTCGACAGCGCCCGCATCGTGGTGCGCGTCAACGATGCGGAAACTCTTGCCGGCGAAGTCGGCGTGGACATCTACAACCTCATCAAGTACCAGCGCTCCAACCAGAACACCAACATTCACCAGCGCCCCATCGTCAAGCGTGGCGACATCATCGCCCGCGGCGATGTGGTCGCCGACGGCGCGTCCACCGACCTCGGAGAACTTGCCCTGGGCCAGAACATGTTGGTGGCCTTCATGCCCTGGAGCGGCTACAACTTCGAGGACTCGATCCTGCTGTCCGAGCGCGTGGTGGCGGAAGATCGCTACACCTCCATCCATATCGAAGAGCTCAACGCCGTCGCCCGCGACACCAAACTAGGCTCGGAAGAAATCACCCGCGACATTCCCAACCTGTCGGAAAGCCAGCTCGCGCGGCTGGACGAGTCGGGCATTGTCTACATCGGTGCGGAAGTCGAGGCTGGCGACACCCTGGTCGGCAAGGTCACGCCCAAGGGCGAGACCCAGCTCACGCCGGAAGAAAAGCTGTTGCGCGCCATCTTCGGGGAAAAGGCTTCCGACGTGAAGGACACCTCGCTGCGCGTGCCCTCGGGCATGTACGGCACCGTCATCGACGTGCAGGTCTTCACGCGCGAGGGTATTCAGCGCGACAAGCGTGCCCAACAGATCATCGACGACGAACTCAAGCGCTACCGCCTGGACCTCAATGACCAGATGCGCATCGTCGAGGCCGACACCTTCGACCGTATCGGCAAGCTGCTCCTGGGCAAGCCGGCCAACGGCGGACCCAAGAAGCTGAGCAAGGGGACCGTGGTCACGGCCGAGTACCTGAAGGAAGTGGACCACTACCACTGGTTCGACATTCGCCCGGCCGATGAAGCCGTGGCGCAACAGATCGAGCAGCTCAAGGAGTCGCTGGAGAAGCGCCGCCATGAGTTCGACCAGATGTTCGAGGAAAAGCGCCGCAAGCTCACGCAGGGCGACGAGCTGCCCTCCGGCGTGCTGAAGATGGTCAAGGTCCACCTTGCCGTCAAGCGCCGCCTGCAGCCTGGTGACAAGATGGCCGGCCGTCACGGCAACAAGGGAGTGGTGTCAAAAATCCTCCCCGAGGAGGACATGCCCTACATGGCCGACGGCACACCGATGGACATCGTGCTCAACCCGCTGGGCGTGCCTTCGCGCATGAACATCGGCCAGATTCTCGAGACCCATCTGGGCTGGGCTGCACATGGCCTGGGCGACCGCATCAACGACATGATGCGCAGCCATGTGAAGGCTGCCGAATTGCGCAAGCTGCTGAGTACGCTCTACAACTTCAGCGGCAAGCAAGAACAGCTCGAACAGTTGTCCGACGCCGATATTCTGGAGCTGGCCGACAACCTGAAACAGGGCATGCCGTTCGCTAGCCCGGTGTTCGACGGTGCGACCGAGAATGAGATCGACCAGTTGCTGCAGATGGCCTATCCGGACGACGTGGCGCAGCGCCTGAAGCTCACCGCGTCGAAGAAGCAGGCCATGCTGTTCGATGGCCGTACGGGCGATGCATTCGAGCGCCCCGTCACCATCGGCTACAAGCATGTGCTCAAGCTGCACCACCTCGTCGACGACAAGATGCACGCCCGCTCCACGGGCCCTTACTCGCTGGTGACGCAGCAGCCACTGGGCGGCAAGGCGCAGTTCGGTGGCCAGCGATTCGGCGAGATGGAAGTGTGGGCGCTGGAGGCCTATGGCGCTTCGTACGTGTTGCAGGAAATGCTGACGGTGAAGTCCGACGACGTCAACGGGCGCACCAAGGTCTACGAAAGCATCGTCAAGGGCGAGCACTCGATCGAGGCGGGCATGCCCGAGTCGTTCAATGTGCTGATCAAGGAAATCCGCTCACTGGGCCTGGATATCGAACTCGAGCGCAACTGACCGGCACGCCACCCCGGGCGGCCACGGCTTCCGGTGCGGCGCCCCTGACTCGCGTCTTACTGCCTTATTGACACACAGGATTTGGAGGTTCGCATGAAAGCCTTACTCGATTTGTTCAAGCAGTTCCAGAAGGACGAGCATTTCGATGCCATCAGCATCGGCCTGGCCTCGCCGGAAAAAATTCGTTCGTGGTCCTTCGGGGAAGTGAAAAAACCCGAGACCATCAACTACCGCACCTTCAAGCCCGAGCGCGACGGCCTGTTCTGCGCCAAGATCTTCGGCCCGATCAAGGATTACGAGTGCCTGTGCGGCAAGTACAAGCGCCTCAAGCATCGCGGCG
This sequence comes from Thiomonas sp., assembly GCA_027443745.1. Next base: position 5,489 of record DAIAZB010000595.1, read on the forward strand.
TGATCTGCGAGAAGTGCGGCGTCGAAGTCACGCAAAGCAAGGTGCGCCGCGACCGCATGGGCCACATCGAGCTGGCCTCGCCGGTGGCGCACATCTGGTTCCTCAAGAGCCTGCCCTCGCGCCTGGGCATGATCCTCGACATGCCGCTGCGTGACATCGAGCGCGTGCTGTACTTCGAGGCCTATGTCGTCACCGATCCCGGCATGACGCCCCTCACCCGCCGCCAGGTGCTGTCGGAAGACGAGTACACCGCCAAGCGCACCGAGTTCGGCGACGAATTCGTCGCCTTCATGGGTGCCGAGGGCATCCGCGATCTGCTCGCCCATCTCGACCTGGAGCAGGAGACCGGCGAGCTGCGCGGCGACCTGCAGGGCTCGGACACCAAGGTGAAGAAGAACTCCAAGCGCCTGAAGGTGCTGGACGCCTTCCGCAAGACCAACTCCAAACCGGAGTGGATGGTCATGACGGTGCTGCCGGTGCTGCCCCCCGATCTGCGCCCGCTCGTTCCCCTGGACGGCGGTCGCTTTGCCACCTCCGACCTCAACGACCTCTACCGCCGCGTCATCAACCGCAATAACCGCCTGCGCCGGCTGCTCGAGCTGAAGGCCCCCGAGATCATCGTGCGCAACGAAAAGCGCATGCTGCAAGAAGCGGTCGACTCGCTGCTGGACAATGGACGGCGCGGCAAGGCCATGGTGGGCCAGAACAAGCGCCCGCTCAAGTCGCTGGCCGACATGATCAAGGGCAAGGGCGGGCGCTTCCGCCAGAACCTGCTGGGCAAGCGCGTCGACTATTCGGGCCGCTCGGTCATCGTCGTCGGCCCGACGCTCAAGCTGCACCAGTGCGGCCTGCCCAAACTGATGGCCCTCGAGCTGTTCAAGCCCTTCATCTTCAACCGCCTCGAAGCCATGGGCGTGGCCACCACCATCAAGGCAGCGAAGAAGGAAGTGGACTCGCAGACGCCGATCGTCTGGGACATCCTGGAAGAGGTCATCCGCGAGCATCCGGTGATGCTCAACCGCGCCCCCACGCTGCACCGCCTCGGCATCCAGGCGTTCGAGCCGGTGCTGATCGAGGGCAAGGCCATCCAGCTGCATCCACTGGTGTGCGCGGCCTTCAACGCCGACTTCGACGGCGACCAGATGGCCGTGCACGTGCCACTGTCCCTGGAAGCGCAGATGGAGGCCCGTACCCTGATGCTGGCCTCCAACAACGTGCTGTTTCCGGCCAACGGCGAACCCTCCATCGTGCCGTCGCAAGACGTAGTGCTTGGCCTGTATTACGCCACCCGTGAGCGCATCAACGGCAAAGGCGAAGGCATGGTGTTTGCCGACATCGGTGAAATCCACCGCGCCTTGCAGACCGGCGACCTCGAACTCACTGCCCGCATCAGCGTGCGCCTGACCGAGTACGAACGCGACCGCGCCACCAAGACCCTGACGCCCAAAACCTCGGTGGTCGAAACCACGGCCGGCCGTGCTCTGCTGTCCGAAATCCTGCCCAAGGGTCTGCCATTCAGCGTGCTGAACAAAGCGCTGAAGAAGAAGGAAATTTCCCGTCTGATCAACTCCTCGTTCCGCCGCTGCGGCCTGCGCGACACGGTGATCTTCGCCGACAAGCTGCTGCAGTCGGGCTTTACGTTGGCCACCCGCGCGGGCATTTCCATCAGCGTCGATGACATGTTGATCCCGCAGGAAAAGCACGCCCTGATCGCCAACGCCGAGCAGGAAGTCAAGGAAATCGAGCAGCAGTACGCTTCCGGCCTGGTCACCCAGGGTGAGCGCTACAACAAAGTGGTGGACATCTGGGGCCGCACCGGCGACGAAGTCGGCAAGGCTCTGATGAACCGCCTGGCCACCGAGCCCGTGACCGACCGCCACGGCAAGCAAGGCCGCCAGGAGTCGTTCAACTCCATCTACATGATGGCCGACTCCGGTGCACGCGGCTCGGCGGCGCAGATCCGCCAGCTCGCCGGCATGCGCGGCCTGATGGCCAAGCCTGACGGCTCCATCATCGAGACCCCCATCACGGCCAACTTCCGTGAGGGATTGAACGTGCTGCAGTACTTCATCTCCACCCACGGCGCACGCAAAGGCCTGGCCGACACGGCGCTGAAAACCGCCAACTCCGGCTACCTCACGCGCCGTTTGGTGGACGTGACGCAAGACTTGGTCATCACTGAGCAGGACTGTGGCACCACCCACGGTGTGGCCATGCGTGCCTTGGTCGAAGGCGGCGAGGTCATCGAGTCGCTGCGCGACCGCGTGCTCGGCCGCGTTGCCGCCACGGATGTCACCAGCCCCGAGACACAGGAAGTCATCATTCCTGCCGGCGACATGCTGGACGAAGACCTGCTCGACATGGTGGAAGCCGCCGGCATCGACGAGATCAAGGTGCGTACGCCACTCACCTGCGAAACCCGCTACGGCATGTGCGCCAAGTGTTACGGCCGTGACCTGGGACGTGGCGTGCTGGTCAACACAGGCGAGGCGGTTGGCGTCATCGCCGCACAATCCATCGGCGAACCCGGCACCCAGCTGACGATGCGCACCTTCCACATCGGTGGCGCTGCATCGCGCGCCGCCGTGGCCTCCAGCGTCGAAGCCAAGAGCGCCGGCACGGCACGCTTCACCGCCACCATGCGCTACGTCACCAACTCCAAGGGCGAGCAGGTTGTCATCTCCCGCTCCGGCGAGGTGTTGATCACCGATGACTACGGCCGCGAGCGCGAGCGCCACAAGGTGCCTTACGGCGCCCTGCTGTTCGTCAAGGACGGCTTGGCGATCAAGGCCGGCACACCGCTGGCGAACTGGGATCCGCTCACACGGCCCATCATCACCGAGTACGCCGGGCGCGTGAAGTTCGAGAACATCGAAGAAGGCGTCACCGTCGCCAAGCAGGTCGACGAGGTCACCGGCCTGTCCACCCTGGTGGTGATCGATCCCAAGCGCCGCGGCTCGGCGAAGGTCATCCGGCCGCAGGTCAAGTTGCTGAACGAGCTTGGCCACGAAGTCAAGATTCCCGGCACCGAGCATGCCGTGGCCGTGGGCTTCCAGGTCGGCGCGCTGATTCAAGTGCGCGACGGCCAGGATGTCGGTCCCGGTGAAGTGCTGGCGCGCATCCCGATGGAAGGCCAGAAGACCCGTGACATCACCGGTGGTCTGCCGCGTGTGGCCGAGTTGTTCGAAGCACGTTCACCCAAGGACGCGGGCATGCTGGCCGAGATCACCGGCACCGTGTCCTTCGGCAAGGAAACCAAGGGCAAGGTGCGGCTGGTCATCACCGACCTCGACGGCCAGAGTCACGAGTTTCTCGTGCCGAAGGAAAAGACCATCCTCGTTCACGAAGGTCAGGTCATCAACAAGGGCGAATTGGTGGTCGACGGCTCGGCCGAGCCGCAAGACATCTTGCGCCTACTGGGCGTAGAAGCCCTGGCGCGCTACATCGTCGACGAGGTGCAAGACGTCTATCGCCTGCAAGGGGTGAAGATCAACGACAAACACATCGAAGTCATCGTGCGTCAGATGTTGCGGCGTGTCGAGATCAAGGATTCCGGTGAGAGCGAGTACATCACGGGCGAGCAGGTGGAGCGCTCCGAAGTGCTGCAAACCAACGCCAAGCTCATCGAGCAAGGCAAGGTTCCCGCAACCTTCAACAACATCCTGCTCGGCATCACCAAGGCCAGCCTGTCCACTGATAGTTTCATCTCAGCCGCGTCCTTCCAGGAGACCACACGTGTGCTGACCGAAGCCGCCATCATGGGCAAGCGCGATGAACTGCGCGGCCTGAAGGAAAACGTCATCGTCGGCCGCCTGATTCCCGCCGGCTCAGGCATGGCCTTCCATCAAGCCCGCAAAGCCAAGGAAGTGCTCGACCACGCCGAGCGTACCGCCCAAGCCGCCGCTGAACTCCAGGCCCTGGAAGACAGCGGCTCGGCCCAGGCTGGCCAGGAAACCAGCCTCTGACTCCAC
>DAIAZB010000596.1 GCA_027443745.1 Thiomonas sp.
CCTGGAGGGCCTGCCGCTGGTGCGGCGCTGGCATGTGGTCAATACCTCGAGCAAAATGCTTTCGCCTTCGGCCGAAGCCTTTCGCTATTTCGTGCTGGAGCATGGCGAGACTTACCTCGCGCGCGAGTTCGGCAGCATGCAACCGCAGGGATCGCCGGCTGCCCCGGAGCCGGCCACATCACCGCCAGCCATCAGTCCAGCGGAACTCGAGCCGCCAGTGCCGCCAGCAGCGCCAGCGGTGCCGTTTCAGCGCGCAAAACCCGTGGCCCGAGGCTGACGGCGACAAAACCCGCGCTTTGCGCCCACGCGATTTCGTCGGGGTCCAGTCCGCCCTCGGGGCCACTGAGTGCCAGCAGGTTCTGGCTGCTTGTCAACCCTGCGGCCCAGGTGGCGAAGGGCAGGGCCTGGCCATCGCCGGGGGCCGCCAGCAGGCAGCGTCCAGCAGTGCCAGAACCGTCGCCTGCTGCTGGCAGTCCGGCCAACCAGGCGTCGAGGCGCGTGGGCACGGCGATGTGTGGCAAGCGGTTGCGGCCGCATTGCTCGCAGGCTGCTTGTGCCACGGCCTGCCAGTGGGCGGCGCGGCGCGCGGCGCGCTCGCCGTCCAGTCGCAGCACCGATCGCGCGGTCATCAGCGGTTGCACCTGCGCGGCGCCGAGTTCGGTGGCCTTTTCTGCCAACCAGTCCATGCGTTCGTTGGCCGGCATGCCCACGGCCAGGGTCACATGGGAAGGCAGTTCACGCTCGATCGCGGCATGGCGCACAAGCTCGACGCGCGCCGCAGGTGGCGGGCTGACCAGGACACTCTGCCACTCACCACCGAGACCGTCGAACACGGTGAGATCGTCGCCGACACGCAGGCGCAGAGCTTGTACATGGCGCACGACGTCACGCGTCAAATCGAGCGAGCCGGCCGATAGCGGCCCGGGCAGGAACAAGCGGGCCATGTAGAGGGACGCCATGGATCTGCGGGGTGCGCGCAGATCGTGCGCGCCAGGCTCAGGCCCGCAACAAGTCCAGCAGCGTGACCGTGTCGGCGCTGAACTGCGCGATGCCTTCCGCGAGCTTGGCGCTGCTCATCGGGTCGGCGCCAAGCGCGGCGGCGAACTGGGCTTGGGTCAGTGGCAGTGGCGCGTCATCTTCCGGGGCGCCGGCGTTGCGCGGATCGAGTTGCCGTGGCATGGGCACGGTGGATTCGACCAGCGCGTCCAGCAGGGCCGGTGACACGGTGAGCAGATCGCAGCCGGCGATGGCGGCGATCTGCGCTGTTTCGCGAAAACTCGCGCCCATCACCTCCGTGGCGATGCCGCGGGCCTTGTAGAAACGCCAGATACGCAGTAGCGCCTTCACCCCGGGGTCGTTCGGCCCACGCATGGCCTCGGCGTTCCAAGCGGGACCGGCCTGCTGGCGATACCAGTCGGTGATGCGGCCGACGAAGGGCGAGATGAGTTGCACCCCGACGGCGGCGCAGGCGCGCGCCTGGGCGAAGGAAAACAGCAGGGTCATGTTGCAGGCGATACCCTCGGCCGCCAGCAGCCGGGCCGCCTCGATGCCTTCCCAAGTGGTGGCGATTTTGATCAGCACCCGCTCGCGCGCCACGCCATTAGCGGCGTACAGCGCGATGATGCGGCGCGCGCGCGCCAACGTGGCCTGGGTCTCATGCGACAGCCTGGCGTCGATCTCGGTGGAGACGCGCCCGGGGACGCGCTGCAGGATCTCGCAGCCGAAGCGCACCAGCAAGCGGTCCATCGCTAAGTCGGGGTCGTGACGCACGGCCTCTGCCACCTCCTGGGCATGGAGCATGTGCGCGTAGTCCGCAAGTCGCACGGCACGCAGTACCAAGCTGGGGTTGGTGGTGGCGTCCTGGGGCTGCAACCGGGGCAGTTGCAGGTACTCGGCAGTGTCGGCGACGATGCCGCCGTGGCGGCGAAGTTCAGTCAAACTGTTCATCAGCGCATCGTAGCAAAGTGGTCGCTTTGCAGGCCCCGTTCAGGCGTGCAGCGTCGGGGCGGCAAGGTGCCCTGGCTGTTGTTGTTCGGGCAACTGCTCGCCGGCGGGCGTCGCACCGAACACCGCCGCCGTGAGCGCGCGTACCGCCGCGCGTTCGCGGCCCACCACTTCGGGCAGCACATGGGCCGCATGCAGGGCGCCGCTCAGGCGCGCCTGATGCTGCAGTTTGCGCAGTTGGCGGTAGGCGTCGGCCGCAGCCTGGCCGACCCCGGCAGGCAGCAAGCCCAGCGCCTCGATCCGCTGCAGCAGCGCAATATTGCCGATGTCCGCCACCAGTTCGGCACGTGCGCAGGCGTGCTCGAGCACCAGCGCCTGCACGGCGAACTCGACATCGACCATGCCGCCTTCGTCGTGCTTGAGGTCGAACAGTGCCGTGCGATTGGGGTGGCCATCGGCCACCTTGCGGCGCATGGCGATGATTTCGCGCTGCAGCGCCGTGGCGTCGCGCGGCATGCGCAGAACCTGTTCGCGAATGGCCTCGAAACGTGCGCCGATGGTGGCATCGCCGGCGCAGCAGCGCGCACGTGTCAAGGCTTGATGCTCCCAGGTCCAGGCGGTGTTGCCGCCGCGACCGAGTTGGTAGGCGGCGAAGGCGTCGAGCGTGGTCACCAGCAGGCCGGCGTTGCCGTTGGGACGCAGCCGGGTGTCGATCTCGAACAAGTCGCCGGCTGCGGTCGTGGCGGTGAGCCACCACACGAGTTTGCGGGCGAAGGCGCCGTAGCGTTCGGGCGCTTCGGTGTGAGGGTCGTCGAACAGGAACACGAGGTCGAGGTCGCTGCCGTAACCCAATTCCTTGCCGCCGAGCTTGCCGTAGGCGATGACGGCGAAAGCGGGTTGCTCACGGTGGCGCTGGGGCAACTCGTTCCAGCACCAGTGGATGGCCTGGTCGATGCTGGCGTCAGCCAGGGCGGAGAGGTCGTCGGCCACCTGCTCGACTGTAAGCTGACCGGAGAGGTCGCGCACCAGGGTGCGGAAGAGTTCGGTGTGAAAGACGCGGCGGATGATGTCCAGCCCTTCGCCCGCATCCCAGGCCGTGCGCTTGAGCAGGCGCGCGCGCTGCTGCTCGAAGTCGGCGATGCAGGCGTTTACGCTGAAGCGCTCGCGTGGCGCGTCGAGCAGCTCGTCCACCACCATGGGGTTGCGCTTGATGTAGTCGGCCGCCCAACTCGAGGCGTCGAGCACGCTGATGAGGCGGGTCAAGGCTTGCGGTTGCTCGGCGAAGAAGGCGAGGTAGTTTTCGCGCCGGCCAATGGCCTCCAACACGTCGAGCAGGCGCGCCAGCGTCAGGTCGGGGTCGCGGCTGCTGGCGGCGATGGCGACGCCGCGCTCGATCACCCGCAGCATCCGCCCGCGTCCGGCGTCGGTCAGCGCCGTGTAGCGCGGCGAATGCTCCAGCGCCTTCAGCCGCGCGTGGCTGGCCTCGCCGGCAAGTCCCGATTTGGCAAGGCTGTGGCGCAGCGCATCGAGCGAGTCTGCCGGCTTTTTACAGCCGACGCAGCGTGGTCCGGCATGCAACAGGGCATCGAACTCACCGGCGACGAATTCGCGCACCGCGTCAAGCTCGCGCAGCAGTCCGCAGGTCGGACGTTTGACTTGGGGATGCAAGGTCAGCAAGGACTGGCCCATGGCCTGGGCGAGATGATCGAGATCGGTGTCGTCGGTCGGCAGGCTGTGGGTCTGGGCGTCGTCCAGGTACTGGATGCGGTGTTCCAGCCGGCGCAGGAAGGTGTAGCTTTCGGCGAGACGCGTGCTGGTGTCGGCCTGCAGCAGTCCGGCCTCCACCAGCAGTGCCAGCGCTTGCAGGGTGTTGCGGCAACGAATTTGCGGCTGCCGGCCGCCGCGCACCACCTGCAGCAGTTGCACGATGAATTCGATTTCGCGGATACCGCCGCGTCCGAGCTTGACATCATTGGCCTTGTCGGGACGCGCGGCGGCGCGCTTGCTCGCCTCGACGCGAATCTGCCGGTGCAGGCTGCGCAGGGCTTCGAGCATGGCGAAGTCGAGATAGCGGCGCCACACGAAGGGCTCGACCACGGCTTCGAGCGCATGCGAGGCGACTTGCGCCTGGCTGCTCGCAACCGGCGAGACCACGCGGCTCTTGAGCCAGGCGAAGCGCTCCCACTCGCGCCCCTGCACCTGGAAATATTCTTCCAGCATGGCCAGGCTGACCACCGGCGGGCCACTGTCGCCATTGGGCCGCAGGCGCGTGTCGACACGGAAGACGAAGCCGTCGGCTGTCGGGTCCGCGAGCAGTGGCACGACGCGGCGCACGAGTTGCGCGAAGTAGTCGAAATTCGACAGCGGCACCGGGCCGTCGGACTCGCCGTCGAGGTCGTAGACGAACACCAGGTCGATGTCCGACGAGACATTGAGTTCGGCCCCGCCCAGCTTGCCCATGCCCACCACCAGGCACTGTGCCACTGCGCCCTCGGGCGTGCGCGGTGTGCCGTGGCGGGGCTCGAGTTCGGTGCGGGCGTGCTGCAGGGCGTGGGCGATGGCGCTTTCGGCCATGTCGGTGATGCAGCGGCACACGGCGGCAAGCGGCGCGTCGTGGATCACGTCCTGCTCGATGAGTCGCAGCATCAGCGCATTGCGCACGCGGCGCAGCGCGGCGGCCAGGGGTTGCCGCGGCTGGAGGGCGCTAATGGCGGCGTCGATCTCGGCCCGGCTCGGCAAGCCGGCCGGCCACAAGCCGAGAACATCGTCCAGGCGGGTGGCGTGGCGGCGGTGAAAACGGGAGAACGCGTCGAGTTGCATGAACGGGTTGGACCAGAGGGCCCAAGCCAAGCGAATGGCTTGATGGGCCGCAGCATATTGCAGCGGCGCGCCCATTGCTGTAGTTGGGTCTTGCTCCGGCGCAGCAGTGTTGCGTGGATGTCGCATGCCATCCGCGCAACGCGGTAATGTGGCGACAAACCAGTGCGCGCAGCCCGGGCTGACGCGTTCACTACCATGGCCCATCGTGGTGCGCAATCCATGTCACGATGGCGACGCCACCCGAATCGAGAACGGCCCGTGTCCGCCCTGCACATCTCCCTCAAACTGGCCACCCGCCTGCTGGAAGCCGCCATTGCCCTGGTGGTCATCAGCTATCTGTTGCTGGCCGTGGGGCTGCTGACCCTGCGTTACGCGGTGCTGCCCAACGCCCAGGAATTCATCCCGTGGATGGAACAGGCCAGCAGCCGCGCGCTCGGCCTGCCGGTGCACATTGGGGCGGTGCAGAGCCGGTGGACCGGGCTGTTGCCGACACTGTCACTGCGCAATCTGGTGATCGACAATCCCCAGGGCCGGCCGGCCTTGCAATTCGCCGCGGTGGAGGCCCTGCCCTCCTGGAAAAGTCTGCCGCGGTTGCAACTGAGTTTTGATCAACTGGTCATTCGCGGCGCGCAACTCAGCATCACCCGGCCTGACGCGGGCCACCTCGACGTCGGCGGCATCCGCTTCAACCTGAACACCACGGGCAGCGGTGCGGGCCAACGCTTCGCCGACTGGTTGTTCAAGCAGGACCAGATCCTGATCCAGCACAGCCGGATCACCTGGACCGATCAGGCGCGCGGCGCCCCACCCCTGGTGCTGCGTGACGTCAATCTGGAGCTGAGCAATGGCCTGCTGCACCACCGTGCCGCGCTCACGGCCACGCCGCCGCCGGGGCTGGCGGCGCCTTTCGAGGTCAAGGCCGATTTTCGCCAGCCATTTTTCCTGCGTCACACGGGCGACCTGGCGCGCTGGCAAGGCACGCTCTGGGCCGGCATGCCGCGCGTCGATCTCGGCCAATTGGCGCGCTACCTGCCACTGCCGCTGCAGGTGCAAGGCGGCACCGGGGCGCTGCGCGCCTGGGTGGACATCGGCCCGCAATTCAGCCTGGTGCAGGTCACGGCCGACGTCGCCATGCGCAACGTCCAGGCCCAACTCAACCCGGCGCTGCCGCCGCTAGCGCTGACGGAGGTGCGCGGGCGCATCAGCGGCGAGCCGTTGGCTGGCGGACTGCAACTCGGTGTGGCCGGGTTGCAGTTCATCACCGCGCAAGGCCATCGCTTTCCCGCGGTGGACGTCAGCCTGCGGCTGCAGCATCCGATCGGCGAGGGCGCCAGCGGCAGCCTGACCACGGGAGCGCTGGAGCTCGCGGCCCTGTCGGCCGTGGCGCAGCACCTGCCACTGCCTGCTGCATGGCATGCGCGCCTGGAACAATTGCAGCCACGTGGCCGCATCGATCGGCTCAAGCTCAACTGGCAAGACCTGCCCGGCGCCGCAGCCAGCGCGCTGCCGGCGAGCTATACCCTGCAAGCCCGTTTCAGCGGACTGGGCTGGAGCAGCCCGGCACAGGCGCCCGCAACCAGCGCGGCGCCGGACCAGCCGTCCGTCGTCGCAACGCCGGACGGGGCCAGCGCAGGCGCGGTTGCCGCCCAGTCCCTCGGCTTGCCGCGCGACTTGCCCGGCATCGAGGGTTTGAGCGGCAGCGTCCAGGCCGACCAGAACGGCGGCCAGGCCGATCTGCGCCTGCAGCAAGGCAGCATCGCCCTGCCCGCCGTTTTCGAGACGCCGCGATTCAGCGTGCAGCAACTCACCACCCGGCTGAGCTGGAGCCGCCAGCCCGACGGGCGATGGACCGTGCAGACCGCGCGCCTGCAACTGGCGACGCCCGGCGCCACCGGCAGCGCCAGCTTCCGCTACACCACCCAGGCACATGGCCCCGGCCGGCTCGACCTGAACGCGCAACTCACCCACGCCGACGCCCGCGCCGTGCCCGCTTACCTGCCGCTGGGCATCCCTGAGGCGACGCGCGACTTCCTGCGCTCGGCGATTGCCGGCGGCAGTTCGCGCGACGTGCGTTTCGCCGTGCACGGCCCGCTGGCCGACTTTCCCTTCAACAAGCCGGGCAGCTCGGGCAGCTTCAGCGTCAAGGCGCGCATCGACAACGGCGCGTTCAACGCCGCGCCGCTGCACATCCTCCCCAGGGGCGAGCAGGCGCAGGCCGACACGGTGCGCGCCAATGCCCAGTGGCCCGTGTTCAGCCACATCAACGGCCTGCTGGAATTCACCGGCAACAGTCTGCAGGCCGCGGGTGTTTCGGCCCGGGTTGACGGCGCCAGCCTGCAGCAGGTGAAGCTCAGCCTGCCCGACTTTGCCAA
>DAIAZB010000597.1 GCA_027443745.1 Thiomonas sp.
CACGGCCTCGTCCACGTCGTGCGTCACCATCACCACGGTGGCGCCGCTGGCCGCGACGATGCCTTGCAATTCGTCCTGCAACTTGGCGCGGGTGAGGGCGTCGAGCGCGCCGAAGGGTTCGTCCATCAGCAGCACCTTGGGGCTCATGGCCAGGGCGCGGGCGATGCCCACGCGCTGCTTCATGCCGCCGGAGATTTCGTGCGGATGCTTGTGCGCGGCATGCGGCAGGCCCACCAGGTCGAGTGCGGCTTCGGTGCGCGCCTTGAGTTGCGCCTTGCTCTCGTTGCCACCGAATACCCGCTCCACGCCGAGGTGGACATTGCCGTAACAGGTCAGCCAGGGCAGTAGCGAGTGGTTCTGAAACACCACGGCGCGGTCGGGGCCGGGGGCGTGGATTTCGCGGCCGTCGCAGACCATCACGCCGGAGGTTGGCAGGGTGAGCCCGGCGATGAGGTTGAGCAGGGTGCTCTTGCCGCAACCGGAGTGGCCGATCAGGCTGATGAACTCGCCACGGGCGATGTCCAGGTTGATGCCCTTCAAGGCGTGGAAAGGGCCGCGGGCGGTGTCGAACACCATTTCGACATGTTGAACGACGATGAAGCGTTCCATGGTGAGGGTCTCGTGTGGGGGGCTGGGTTGCCAGTGGCGGGATGCGCGCTGCCGGGGCGGCGTCAGCGCGCCTCGTCGTAGCTGAAGCGCCGCGCAATCAGCATCAGCGCACCTTCGAGCACCATGCCGGTGACGCCGATGACCAGGATGGCGATGATGATGTGGGCGAGATTGAGGTTATTCCACTCGTTCCACAGCCAGAAACCGATGCCGGTGCCGCCGGTGAGCATTTCCGCGGCGACGATGACCAGCCAGGCCGTCCCCACCGACAGCCGCACCCCGGTCATCATGTAGGGCATGACCGAGGGCAGCAGGATCTTGGTGAACACCTTCCAGGTGGAGAGGTCGAGCACGCGCGCGACGTTGAGATAGTCGGCCGGGATGCGCTGCACGCCGATGGCGGTGTTGATCATCATCGGCCAGATGGAGCAGATGAAGATGGTGTAGATGGCTGCCGCCGGGGCGTTGCTGAACACATACAGGCCGATCGGCAGCCAGGCGAGCGGCGACACCTGGCGCAGCAGGCTGATGATGGGCGAGAGCATGCGGTTCAAAAACCTCATGCGGCCGATGGCGAAACCCAGCGGAATGCCCGCCAGGGCAGCCAGCCCGAAGCCGTAGGCCACGCGCTGCAGCGAGGCCAGCAGGTTCCAGCCGATGCCCACGTCGTTCGGGCCGTTGTCATAGAAGGGATGGGCGAACACCTGCTGCGCCGAATGCCAGGTGACCAGCGGCGAGGGAAACTGCTGACTGTGCTCGGCCGCCAATTCCCACACCAGCAGCAGCAGCGCCAGCCCCGCCAGCGGCGCCACCAGGGTCGACACGATCTGGCGGTTGCGCGCGCGCTGGCGGTCGGCCGCGCTCATCGGACGGATGGCGGGCTTGGCGTCGCCGGCTTTGCTGCGGACAGCAGCGACGGCATCCGAGGCGGCCGGCGGCGTCTGACCGTTGAGCACGAGGTTCGCGCTGGGCCCGTCGGGGTCGAATCCGGCGGCGCCGGTGAGGACTGCGGTGTTCATGCTGGATTCCTGCTTCATGGTCATGCGTTGCGATCAGGCAAGGCGCCGGGCGGCCGATCTGCCGCGCGGCGCGGGGAACATCAAGTGGCCATGTCGTTGACCTTGAAACCGTGGGCGTAGGCCTTGGGGTCCTTGCCGTCCCACACGGTGCCGTCGATCAGCTTGGAGGTGCGGAGCACGCTCTTGGGCACCGGCACCTTGAGCGCGGTGGCGACTTCGCCGTACAGGTCGATGCGGTTCACCGCCTTGGCCACGGCGAGGTAGTCGGGGTCGGTCTTGATCAGGCCCCAGCGGCGGAACTGGGTGAGGAACCACATGCCGTCGGACAGCCACGGGTAGTTGACCTGCCCGTCTTCATAGAAGGTCATGGGGTGCTTGTCG
>DAIAZB010000598.1 GCA_027443745.1 Thiomonas sp.
TGGTAGACGATGTCCACGCGACGGTTTTCGGCGTAATCAGCCTCGGTGTTGCCAAGCGCCTTGGGCTTTTCCTTGCCGTAGCTGATGGCTTCCATCTGGCTGGGTTTCACGCCCAGCAGTTCCATGCCCTTCATCACCGCATCAGCCCGTTTCTGGCCAAGCGCCAGGTTGTATTCACGACTGCCACGGGCATCGGTGTTGCCTTGCAGTTGCACATGCGCAGCCGGATGGCTGGTCAGGTATTGCGCGTTGTTTTCCAGTACCGGACGGTATTTGCCCTCGACCACGTAGCTGTTGAAGGCGAAGAACACGCTCTTGGGGACGTCAGGGCCGGGACCGACGTTGTTCTCGGCGGGGGCCTGCACTGCGGCGACCTGGCTTTGCCCGGCGCCCTGGGAGTTGGCGCCTGCGGTGCTGCTCACCGGCGCCGCGGTCTGGGATTCAACAGGAGCCGGATGCATTTTCACGCCCGAGGCGCAGCCGCCCAGGGTGAGTGCTGCGGCGAGGGCCGTGAGCAAAAGGGCAGAGCGTTGGTTCATCGTGATTCTCCAAATGGTCAGGGTTGTGTGTGGTGGAAAAAAGTGATTTGCGTCAGACGTGGTTCAACAACTGCGATGCAACAATGAATTTTGCAGAGGATTCGGGAAGAATTCAACGGTGGTAGGCAATCCAGGCCTGCCGATCGAGACAACCATCAGCACTGGAGCGAGCGGGGCTTGAACTTTCAATTGCCAGGCGTCCACGGGCCCCAGGAGGGCTCCCGAACCTGCAGCCCCGCCGCAGCCAGAGTCGTGCGAACGCTGCCATCCAGCGACACGGTTTTCAGCACTTCAGACCCACTTTCGTGGGCAGAGTACAGCAGGATTTGCCCATTCGGGGCAAAACTCGGATGCCCATCGTCCGTGCCATTGTCCAGGGTCCGGGCGTTGCCGGAAGCCACGTCTTGCAGCCAAAGCTGGAAATTGTTGCCTTGCTGCGAAATGTAGGCAAGGTTCTTGCCGTCCGCGCTGATGGCGGGGCTGACGTTGTAGCCGCCGCTGAACGTCAGGCGACGCACGCTGCTGCCGTCCAGTCCCACCACATAGATCTGCGGCGAGCCGTCGCGGTCGCTCACGAAGTAGATGTTCTTGCCGTCGGGCGCGAAGACTGGCTCGGTGTCGATGGATCCGCTACGCATGAGCTGGCGCGGCTGACCGCCGGAGCTGGGCATCAGGAAAATTTGCGAGCGTCCCGTGAGCGTCAGCACCACGGCCATGGTGCGGCCGTCGGGGGAGAACGACGGAGCGCTATTCGTGCCTTTGAAATTGGCCAGCATGCGGCGTGCGCCATTGCGAATGTCTTGCACGAACACAACCGGCTTGCCGGTTTCAAACGAGACGTAGGCCAGGCTGCCGCCGTCCGGTGCCCAGGCCGGGGAGAGCAGCGGCTCGCGGCTGCGCAGCGCGGTGCGGGCGTTTTCGCCATCGCTATCGGCCACGATCAACGCGAAATTGTGTTGTCCGGCCTTGCTGATGTAGGCAATGCGCGTGGCGAACACGCCGCGCTGGCCCGTGAGCTTCTGGTAGATGAAGTCGGCAATGCGATGCGCGGCCAGGCGCAGGTCGCCTGTGACCACCTGGTAGATCTCGCCGCCCAGATCAGTCTGTTTGACCGCATCCCACAAGCGAAAGCGAATCATCCAGCGGTTAGGCCCCTGGGGCGTGATGCTGCCGCCGGCCACGGCTTCCAGCGCCTGCGCGCGCCAAGCTGCGTAGTTCGGCGGCCCCTGCTCCGTGAGCACCGCACCGCCGAGGTTGGAGGTGCGGAACTGGCCACTGCGCGTGAGGTCGGCGCGGACGATGTCGGCAATCGGCTGCGGGCAGGAGTCCTGCCCTTTGAACGGCGCAATCCCGACGGGAATCTGCGTGGCGCCGATGCCGGAAACGTCGATTTTGAACTG
>DAIAZB010000599.1 GCA_027443745.1 Thiomonas sp.
GCGCTGCGTTCGGCGCTGCGCGAAGACCCGGACTCCATCCTGGTGGGCGAGATGCGCGACCTGGAAACCATTCGCCTGGCCCTCACCGCCTCCGAGACCGGGCATCTGGTGTTCGGCACGCTGCACACCTCGTCGGCGCCGAAAACCATCGACCGCATCATCGACGTCTTCCCCTCGGCGGAGAAAGACATGGTGCGGGCCATGCTGTCGGAGGCGTTGGTGGCGGTCATCTCGCAGACCCTGTGCAAGGTCAAGGACGGCGCCGGCCGGGTGGCAGCGCACGAAATCATGCTGGGCACCCCGGCCATTCGCAACCTGATCCGCGAGAACAAGGTGGCGCAGATGTACTCCATGATCCAGACCAGCCAGGCCCACGGCATGCAGACCCTGGACCAATGCCTCACCGATCTGGTGCGCCGCAATGCCATCTCCGCCAGCGAGGCGCGCTCCAAGGCCAAAATACCCGAGAATTTCCCGGGTGCCTGACCCCATGCCTGCCGTACAGATCTTCCTGCGTCTCCGACAACACCCGAGTGGCTCCATCAACCCCGAACTGCTCGTTTGCAATCAACCATCATGAAAAAAGTCTTCGAGATGCTGCGCCGGGGAAAACCCGCAGCGGAAAACAGGGATGAGAGCCCGGAATCCCAGTTTTTCACCACCGGATTCCAGGACGTTGACGACGCCACGGTGCCCATCGTCCATTGGGCGGAGCGGGCCAAGTCCATTGGCGCGCGCAAACTTGCAAGGCCGGTGCCGGCCAAACGCCTGAAGGAATTGTGGAGCCGCGATCGCTTCATGGCGGGGCTGTCGCCCGACGACCTGGAGAAATGCGCAAGGCATTTCGAGTTCTACGCCGCCGATGCGAACAAGGACCTTATCGCTCAGAATGAATACGGCGGCTTCATGCTGGTGGTGCTGCACGGCGTGGTGGCCGTCGACCGGCAGCAGCCCTAGGGTGAGCGCCTGCGACTCAAGGAAGTGCGCGCCGGCAACGTACTGGGCGAGATGTCGCTGCTCGACGCCGGGCCACGCTGGTCCTATTGCACCTCGCTCAACCCCTGCGAGATTGCCGTGCTCGAAGCCGGGGCGCTTGATAGCATGATCGAGCAAGATCCGGGTTCCGCCGCGCGCCTCATCGGCTCGCTGGCACGCCGCCTTTCATTGCGCCTGCGCAAGCTCGGCGCTCCGGCGCAACCAGCATGAAACCCGGCGCGCGATGGGTACCGTCCCAATCCACACCTGACCACGGAGACGCCTGATGGAACGCGACCAAGCCTCCAAATTCGTCCACGACCTGCTGCGCCTGATGGTCAGCCGCGGCGGCTCCGACCTGTTCCTCACGGCCGACTTCCCCCCCGCCATCAAGGTGGACGGGCAAGTCAGCAAGATGTCGGCGCAACCGCTCACCGCCCAGCACACCCAGGCGCTGGCGCGCGCCATCATGAACGATCGGCAGTCCTCGGATTTCGAGAAAAACAAGGAGTGCAACTTCGCCATCGCCCCATCGGGTATCGGGCGCTTTCGCTGCAACGCCTTCATGCAGCAGGGCAATATCGGCCTGGTGCTGCGGCTCATTCCGCAAACCGTGCCGACCATCGACACCTTGGGCCTGCCCAAGGTGATGGAAGACCTGGCGATGGCCAAGCGCGGGCTGATCATCTTCGTCGGCGCCACCGGAAGCGGCAAGAGCACGTCGCTGGCCGCCATGCTCGACTGGCGCAACGAGTATTCCTACGGCCATATCGTCACGGTTGAGGATCCGATCGAGTTTGTCCACGCGCACAAGAACTGCATCATCACGCAACGCGAAGTCGGCATCGACACCGACAGTTGGGAAGCTGCGCTGAAGAACAGCATGCGCCAGGCACCTGACGTCATCCTGATGGGTGAAATCCGTGATCGGGAAACCATGGACCATGCTGTAGCTTTTGCCGAAACCGGGCACCTGGTGCTGGCCACGCTGCACGCCAACAACGCCAATCAGGCGCTCGACCGTATCGTCAACTTCTTTCCCGAGGAACGTCGCAGCCAGTTGCTCATGGACTTGTCGCTCAACCTCAAAGCGCTGATCTCGCAACGCCTGCTGCCCAGGCAGGATGGGCGCGGGCGGGTTGCGGCGGTGGAGATCATGATCAATTCGCCGCTCATCGCCGACCACATCTTCAAGGGCGAGGTGGGTGAGATCAAGGACGTGATGAAGCGCTCGCGCGAGCTCGGCATGCAGACTTTCGACCAGGCCCTGTTCGACCTGTTCGAGGCCAACCAGATCAGCTACGAAGACGCCCTGCGCAACGCCGATTCGGTCAACGACCTGCGCCTGCGCATCAAGCTCGACGGCAAGCGCGGCCAGCAAGATCCATCCAGCGGCACGGAACATCTGGCCATCGTTTGAAGCCTTTCCCCATGGCCTGCAAGGATCCTTGCTACGGCCTGCTGCCGACTCAGTTCACGCCGGCTGAAATCCTGTTTCCCCAAGTCATCCCCTTTCCTGGCTTATTCACCTGATTCGAGGTCTTCATGAAATTCTTCTGGGCACTGCTGCTGTCTCTGGGTTTGTCCGTTTCAGCGCTGGCTGCCGACCCCGGTGTGACGGAATCACAAATTCTCATCGGCCAATCGGCCCCTTTCACCGGCCCGGCAGCCCAACTCGGCATCCGCCTGCGGCTGGGTATCGAGGCGTATCTGAAGGCCATCAACGCCGAAGGCGGGGTGAACGGGCGCACCATCAAGCTCGTCAGCCTGGATGACGGCTACGAGCCTGCGCGCACCGTGGCCAACACCAAAGAGTTCATCAACGGCGACCAGGTCTTCGCCCTGCTCGGCTATGTCGGCACGCCCACCACGCTGGCGGCCAAACCGCTCATCGACGAGGCGAAAATTCCGCTCGTCGGCCCCTTCACGGGCGCCATGGCCTTGCGCGAGCCGGTGGATCGCTACATCTTCAACATCCGCGCCAGTTACAACGATGAAACCCGCCGGATGGTCGATAACTTTCTCTTCCTCGGGCTGAAGAAAGTCGCGGTGTTCTACCAGGATGACGCCTTCGGCAAGGCCGGCTTGTCCGGCGTGGTCAAGGCCCTGGCAGCGCATGGCCTCAAGCCGGTGGCGACCGGCACGGTGAAACGCAACACCGTCGACGTGTCCGCGGCGCTGCAGTCCATCCTGGCGGCCAAGCCCGATCTGGTCGTCGAGGTCGGCACCTATACCGAAGCCGCTGCCTTCATCAAGGCCGCGCGTGCCAAGGGCTATGCGGGACAGTTCGCCAACGTCAGCTTCGTGGGCTCGGAAGCCCTGGCCAAGGCGCTCGGCCCGGAGGGGAACGGCATCATGATCACGCAAGTCGTACCCTTCCCCTATTCCGGTGCCTCTGCCATCGTGCGCGAGTATCAGGAGCGCATGGCAGCCAGCGGCCACAAGGACGACTACGACTTCACCAGCCTGGAGGGCTATATCGATGCCAAGGTCCTGGTTCAAGGGTTGCGCAAGGCGGGCAAGACGCCCACGCGCACGGGCCTGATCGACGCGCTCAACACGATGAGCGCCGATGACCTGGGCGGCTTCATGGTGCGCTTCTCACCCACCAACCATGCCGGATCGAGCTATGTGAGCGTCACCAGCATCACCAAAGACGGGAAGTTCCGGCATTGAGTCAGGCAGGTTCCGGCTCGCGTCTCACGTCATGCAGACCCCGCTCACCTACATCAAAACTGCTGCCGGCCAGGAGGAAATCCGCAGTCGCAGCGATCATCTCACGCGACCCATGCGCAACCTGTTGCTGTGCGTCGACGGCAAACGCAGTGCAACGGACTTGGAAGCGCTGGTGCGCGCCAGTGGCGCCCCCGGCGATAGCCTGGAGCAGCTGCTGCAGCTTGGGTTGATCGTCGCCGTGACCCCGCCTCGCCCTGCCTCGCCAGCAGTGTCGGGAACTGTTGACGCTGACGCCGACTTGGAACGCGATCGGACCGGACCCGACACGCTGGAGCCATTCGATGCGACCTTCGATGCAGCATCGGCGCCGAGTGGGGACTACGCCGAGCTTTATGGCCGCATGAATGCGCTGGTGAGCGAGCACCTCGGTCTGCTCAAGGCTTATGGACTGCAGCTCAAGATCGAGCAATGCAACTCGGTCGAGCAGTTGCGCAGCCTGATCCCCGAACTGGAAGCAGCCTTGGACAGGGCGGTCGGGCGCGAGCGCGCCCGGGACTATCTCGCCGGGCTGTAGCGCCGCCGATCCGGAGCGTGTGTTGCGGCTGATCAGCGCCCGCCGAAAAACCAGGTGCACACCAGAATGGAAGCGATGATGCCGGCCAGGTCTGCAGCCAGTGCGCAGCCCACGGTGTGGCGGACGCGTTTGATGCCGACCGCACCGAAGTACACCGCCACCACATAGAACGTGGTTTCGGTGCTGCCCTGCATGGTCGCGGCGGTGAGCGCCGGAAAGCTGTCGACGCCGTAGTGCTGCATGGTCTCGATCAGCATGGCGCGGGCAGCGCTGCCGGAGAAGGGTTTGACCAGCGCGGTGGGCAGTGCGGCTACGAAATCGGTGTTCATGCCGAGGCCATGCACGACCCAGCGAAGACCCTCCAGGACATAGCCCAATGCGCCTGATGCGCGCAACACGCCGACCGCGCACAGCATCGCCACCAGATAGGGCAATAGATCACGCGCCACGCCGAAGCCGTCTTTCGCGCCGTCGATGAAGGCCTCGTACACCGGCACACGCTTGATCGCGCCTGCAAGCAAGAACACCACGATCACGCCGAACAGCGCGAGATTGCCCACCAGGGACGAGAGACTGGCCAGCGCCGCCGCGCTCAAGCTCGCCAGCCCGGCCAGCAGCGCCCCCAGCAACAGTGCGCCGCTGCCGAGATAGGCCAGCGCCACAGGATCCCAGAGCTTGAGCCGCTGCATCCACGCCACGCTGAGCAGGCCCACCAGAGTGGACGCGCTGGTGGCGATGAGGATGGGCAGGAACACCAGCGTCGGATCCGGCGCGCCCTGCTGCGCGCGATACATGAAGATGCTCACCGGCAGCAGCGTCAGCGACGAGGCGTTGAGCACCAGGAACAGGATCTGCGCGTTGCTGGCGGTGTCGCTGCTGGGATTGAGCGTCTGCAATTCGCGCATGGCACGCAGGCCGATGGGCGTGGCGGCGTTGTCCAGCCCCAGCACATTGGCGGCAAAGTTCAGGGTGATGAGACCGATGGCGGGATGGCCCTCGGGCACATCGGGCATCAGACGCTTGAAGAGCGGCCCCAGCGCCCGCCCCAGCAGTTCCACCAGGCCCGCGCGCTCGGCAATGCGCAGCAAGCCCAGCCACAGCGTGAGCGTGCCGAACAGCAACACCATGACCTCGACCGACAGCTTGGCCATGGCGAACAAGCTGTCGGTGATCGCGGCGAATACCGCGGCGTCCCCCAGCGACCAGCGTGCCAGCGCAGCGACTGCGGCCGTGAGAAAAAATCCGAGCCAGAGGCGATTCAGCATGGGCAGTGGGGCGGCCGATCAGGAGCCCGGATCGGCGGCGATGTTGGATGGTCGAACAGGTGGCGAGATGGTGCGGATGGTAGAGGCTCGGCTCCCCGGCGTCATTGCCGCGACAATGCAGGGACGAGGCAGTTGCGCTCGCTGGCCCAGCGCCTGCCAACCCTTGCATGAACCATGGCCGATTCCCCGTTCGCGATGGAGTTCATCACCCTGCATGCGCTGCCGGAGTCACCACGCATCGAATGGCGCCGGCTTCGCACCCGGCGCGCTGGCGACCGGACCGAGGCACCTTGCATGGTCTTTCTGCACGAAGGGCTGGGCTCGGTGGCGGCATGGCGCGACTTTCCCGATCAGCTCTGCGCCGCCTGTGGCCTGGACGGCCTGGTGTATTCGCGTCCCGGCTATGGCCAGTCCACCCCACGCGCGCCTGGAGAGCAGTGGGATGCGCGCTATCTCCACCGGCAGGCGCTCGAGGTCTTGCCTGCGCTGCTCGCGGCCCTTGGCATCCACCAGCCCTGGCTGTTCGGTCACAGCGACGGTGCCACCATCGCCCTGCTCCACGCAGCAGCTTTCCCCGAGGCCGTGGCCGGCTGCGTGGCGCTGGCGCCGCATGTATTCGTCGAGCAGAAGGCCTTGCAGGGCATTCGGCGAGCCCGTCAGGCCTATGAAGCTGGCCCGCTGCGTGAGCGCCTCGGGCGTGTGCAAAGCAACACTGATTCCGCCTTCTACGGTTGGTGTGACGCCTGGCTGGACCCCGGTTTCCGTCACTGGACGATCGAGGCCGAGCTTGCCACCTTGCGCTGCCCGCTGCTCGTCGTGCAAGGGGAGGACGACGCTTACGGCACGATGGAGCAGGTCGGGCGCATCACCCGAATCCTGCCCCATGCGCGCAGCCTGATGCTGGAGAAGTGTGGCCACATCCCCCAGCGCGACGCGCCGGGGGATGTCATCCGAGCCGTCATGAACTGCATCCATTCGCAGGCCGGACGCTCGCTGCCGACCACCCGCTCGCAGGGTTGAACGCCGCCACCCTGGCAGGCTCCGCGCAACTGCGGCATAGTTGGTGGCACACGTCTGCCGCATGGTGCTGCACGGCGGATCTACCGATGACAACGGAGGTCACGATGCAAGCTGTCTGGAACGGTGTCGTCATCGCTGCAAGCGACGACACGGTGGTGGTCGAAGGCAACCACTATTTCCCGCGCGAGTCGGTCAAGCCCGGCCTGCTCGAACCCAGCAACACCCACAGCGTCTGCCCGTGGAAGGGCACCGCCAGCTACTACACCCTGGTGGCGGGCGGCCAGCGCAACACCGACGCGGTGTGGTTCTACCCCGAGCCCAAGCCGGCGGCGAAGGCGATCACCGGGCGTGTGGCGTTCTGGAAAGGCGTGGTCGTCCAGCCCGGCTAGGACTCACGCGAGCAAACAGCCCGCGCATGCCCTCCTGGCTGCACCGGGGAGCGTCGTGGTGAAGTCCCGACAGAGGCCGCTTTCAACGCCGGATCGGTTTGCGCTTGGGTGAATCGGCGCCCGGACCTTTGCGGCTGGACGCACGCTCGGTGACGCGCAGCGTCGGCCGCGTGCTTTCGGCTGCGGCCCTGGGTTTGGCATGAGCCGCGGGTTTGAACGCGGCTCGGCCGGAGGTTTCAGCCAGGCTGAGCTGGAGCTGGTGTCCCAGCACCCAGACTTTTTGCAGCGTGCGAAACACGTCCTTGGGCATGCCGGCGGGCAAGTCCACCAGGCTGTGGTCAGCGCGAATCTCGATGCTGCCGATGTGCTTGTTCTCCAGCCCGGCTTCATTGGCGATGGCACCGACCAGGTTGCGCACTTCTACCCCGTGGTCGCGGCCGACCTCGACACGGTACGTCTCGAAACTCATACCCCCCGCGGCGGCATTCTTGCGGCGCGGCGCGGCGCTGCCATGTTCGTCCGCTTCGAAACTGGGACGCGACTTCTCGAGGCGGGCCGACTGCACCCGCGCTTCGAGTTCGCCGATGGCGGCGTCGGCGATGTCGGTCAGGCCGCGTGGCTTGGCACTGGCAGGCCTGGGCTCACGCGGTGGCAGCGATGGCGAGGGCTTGCGCGCCTCACGCACTTCGCGCATCTCGCGATCGGAGGACTTGACGGGCTTTCCGCGCGGGCTGAACGTGGCTTCGGTGCGTTGCACCTCACGTGCGCGTGCGCCCAAACTGTCGCTGCGCATCGCGTGGCCGCCCTCCGAACCTGGCGCCAGCAGCAGAGGTTTGTCGCCCTGCACCATGCGCGCCAGGGCCGCGGCGATTTCAATCGCCGGCACGTTCTGTTCCTGCTCGTAGCGCTCGATCAGGCTTTGGAACTGCTCCAGGCCTTCCTGCTCACGCGCCTCGGTGATGCGCTCCAGGAAGCGGGCAATGCGCTTGTCGTTCACGTCCTGCGGGCTGGGCAATTGCATCGGCGTGATGGGCTGGCGCGTGGCGCGCTCGATCGCGGCCAGCAGATGGCGCTCGCGCGGCGTGACGAACAGAATGGCCTGGCCGCTGCGCCCGGCACGCCCAGTGCGGCCGATGCGGTGGACATAGCTTTCGGTATCGGTCGGGATGTCGTAGTTCACCACATGGCTGATGCGGTCCACGTCCAGGCCGCGCGCGGCCACGTCGGTGGCCACGAGGATGTCGATCTGTCCGTCCTTCAGCCGCTGCACCGTGCGCTCGCGCTGCGCCTGCAGGATGTCGCCGTTCAGCGCCGCGGTGGAGAAGCCGCGTGCCGCCAGCTTCTCGGCCAGCTCTTCGGTGGCCATCTTGGTGCGGGCAAAAATGATCATGCCATCGAAATTCTCCACCTCCAGGATGCGCGTCAGCGCGTCGAGCTTGTGCAGGCCGCTGACCATCCAGTAGCGCTGCTGCACTTGCGTGGCGGTGCTGGTCTTGGCCTTGATGGTGACCTCCGCCGGCGCGCGCAAGTGGTTGCTGGCGATGCGGCGAATGGCCTGCGGCATGGTGGCCGAGAACAGCGCGACCTGGCGTGTGGGCGGAGTTTTCTGCAGGATGGATTCAACATCGTCGATGAAGCCCATGCGCAGCATTTCATCGGCTTCGTCCAGCACCATGTGGGCCAGGCCGTCGAGTTTCAGTGTGCCGCGCTCGAGATGGTCGATGATGCGCCCGGGCGTGCCCACCACGACATGCGCGCCGCGCTTGAGCGAAGCCAGTTGCGGCACATAGCTCTGGCCGCCGTAGATGGGCAGCACGTTGAAGCCCGGCAGGTGCGTGGCGTAGCTGGCGAAGGCCTCGGCCACCTGGATGGCGAGCTCGCGTGTTGGCGCCAGCACCAGCGCCTGCGGCTGCCTGCGCGCCACATCGATGCGGGCGAGGATGGGCAGGGCGAAGGCCGCCGTCTTGCCTGTGCCGGTTTGCGCCTGGCCAACCAGGTCGCGACCTTCGAGCAAAATGGGAATGGTGGCCGCCTGAATCGGCGACGGGCTTTCGTAACCCACGTCGCGCAGCGCTGCGAGGATGGGCTCCGGCAGACCGAGATCGGTGAAGGTGACGGCGGGAGACTCGGGGGCGGTGCTGGACATGGGTGGATGAACCTGATGACGGTGAAAGAAAGGAGCGCAAAGCCGACGCGGGGTGGATTCCGGTGATACGACGCGCCGCACATCGCAATGGCATGCGAGGGGCAAACCCCGGCCCTGCATCGCTCGGGCCATGTTGAGGATATGCAACGCATCACACCACCCGAGGCCGCAAAGCAAGGTGCACGACTCACTGTTCCATATTGAGCTGACAACGCCCAGGTCGAGATTGTGCGCCAGACAGCGCCCGGCAACATCGCCGGGCTGGCCCATGTTGCCTCGCAAGGCCCATTTTTCGCACAATGCACAGTACGCTTGCAACGCCCAACAACCATCCGGAAACCATGGACGTACAAACCAACGCATCCCCGGCATCCTCCTTGCCACGCATCGTCATCGTCGGCGGCGGTGCCGGCGGACTGGAACTGGCCACCCGCCTGGGCAACACCCTGGGCCGGCGCGGACTCGCCGACATCACCCTGGTGGAGCGTGGTCGCAGTCATTTGTGGAAACCCCTGCTGCACCAGGCCGCCGCAGGCACCCTCGACATCGACGACAACGAGTTGAACTACCTGGCGCAGTCGACCTGGCATCACTTCAAATACCGGCTGGGCGCGATGGAGGGACTCGATCGCGCCCGCAAGCAGGTGCTGGTGGCGCCGACGCTGGACGAGGACGGGCGCGAAATCGTGCCGCGCCGCCGCTTCGGCTATGACATCCTGGTGCTGGCGCTGGGCAGCCAGAACAACGACTTCGGCACCCCCGGCGCAGCCGAATTCGCGATCGCCCTCGACAGCCCCGAAGACGCGCGGCGCTTCCACAAGCGCCTGGTCAATGCCTGCATTGCCGCCAACTCGCAAGCCGGCCCGCTGCGGCCGGAGCAACTCAAGGTGGTGGCCATCGGCGCCGGTGCCACCGGGGTGGAACTGGTGGCCGAACTGCACAACTCCACCCGCACGCTGGCTGCCTACGGGTTGGATCGCATCGATCCCGAACGCGACATGCGCCTGAGCCTGGTGGAAGCCGCCCCGCGCATCCTGCCGGCGCTGTCCGAAAGGGTGTCGGCGGCTGCGGCCGCCGAACTTGCCAAGCTGGGCGTGCAGATCCACACCGGCAAACGCGTCACGGCCGTCACGGCCACCGGGGTACAAACGGCCGATGGCGACTTTCTGCCCGCAGAGCTCGTGGTGTGGGCCGCCGGGGAGAAGGCGCCCGACGTCCTGCGCAAGCTCGACGGTCTGGAAAGCAACCGCATCAACCAGTTGGTGGTTCGCTCCACGTTGCAGACCACGCGCGACGATGCCATCTTTGCCCTGGGCGATTGCGCTGCCTGCCCCTGGGAGGGCCACCCCGGCGGTGTGCCGCCACGCGCCCAGGCCGCCCATCAGCAGGCCGGTTTTCTGGTGCGGCAAATTCAGCGCCGGTGCGCCAACAAGCCGTTGCATGACTTTCATTACCGCGATTTCGGCTCCCTGGTTTCGCTGGGCGAACACAGCACCGTGGGCAGCTTGATGGGCGGCTTGGCCAAAGGCAGCCTGTTCATCGAAGGCCATGTCGCCAGATTCATCTACTGGCTGCTCTACCGCAAGCATCTGCATGCTTTGCATGGTTTCTGGAAAACCGTGTTCCTCACGCTGGCGCGCCTGATCTCGCGCACAACCGAACCGCGCATCAAACTGCATTGAGCCAAGATCAGCGGCGCTGTTGCTGCAGGCACACAGGCGATCGATGACGCGTGCTGACCGCCGATTCACCGGCTTTTCTGCGCGAATCGTTCGGTATGCTGTCGAGAAATCCGGACAAGAACAACAACGTGCGCATTGGGAACATCGGCCCAACGTCGGGCACTCGTCAGAACTTGCAGCAGACCGCACCCCACGGTCTGCCGCGAATCGTCTGTGCGCGCATCGCCAACGACCGGGCGGCACGCCTGGCCCGGCCCCTGGCGTTGCCAGGGTTTGTCGTGCCGGAACACGGCTGACATGCGGGAACCCGCCCGAGCCATGCCGCGGCGCATGTCCAAGCTGTTGCTGTTGAACGCCGCTTTGGCGGGCGCCTATGTGCTGCTGGCATGGGTCGTGATGCGCAGCGGTGCCGCGAGCGCGTTGCTCTGGCCGTCGAGTGGCGTGGCCGTTTTCGGCTTGATGGCGGTCGGTTGGGCGGCAGTTCCGGGCATTGCGCTGGGTGCCGTGCTGGCCAATGCGTTCATGGTCGGCTGGTCGCCGCTGGCGACCCTGAGCGTCGTGACGGGCAAAACGGTGGGGTTCGTCACCGCCTGGTGGCTGTTGCGGCGTTTGCGACGGCCATGGACAGGCTTGCATGGCACGGGCAATACGCTGGCCTTCATCGTCACGTTCGGTTTGCTGGCTCCCGCGTTCAGCGCAGCGGGCGGCGCGCTCGCGGCGTTGCAACCGCCCTTGCCGCCGATGCACAGTCTCGGCGGCTCGTGGCTGAACTGGCTGGTCGGCGATGTTTGCAGCATCCTGATTTACGCCCCTCCCCTGGTGTTGTGGTGGGAGCGTCGTCGCGAGGCCTTGCCAGCGCCTGGCCTCGAGCTGCTCGGCGTCCCTGTGCTCGCCCTGCTGGGTACGGTGCTCATCTATTTCGCCCCACCCACGACGCAGGCCTTGCCGCTGGGACTCGGAACGCTGGTGTTGCTGCCGATGCTCTGGGCCGCAACCCGGTTGCCCACGCGTCTCTCCAGCCTGTTCATGGCCGTGTTGTTCACCCTGGGGCTGGCCGGCACCGCGATGGGACTGGGGCCGATGACCGCGTTGCCGCCGCTGGATCGCATCACCGCGCTGCAGATCATGGGGATCAGCCTGGCCTGCACAGTCCTTCTCGCCGGCAGCCTGGCGCAAGATCGCGATGCCGCCTTGCGCCAATTGCGCGAGGCCAATGCCGGGCTGGAGCGCGCTGTCGAGCGGCGCACAGCCGCCCTGGTGGAGAGCCAGGTGCGGCTGCAACGGCAATTGCGCTTCCAGGACTCCTTGCTCAGCGCCCTGCCGAATCCCACGGCCTACGCTGCCAGCGACGGGCGCTTTTCGCTCATCAACAAGGCCTTCGCCCAGTTGCTGGGACGCAGCCACGAGGCCATGCTGGGGCGTCCGCCCGAGGAGATCTTCGAAGACAGCCTCCTGCACACCTGGACAGCCATGGACCGCAAGCTGCTGGCTGAAGGCCGGTCGCTGTCCCAGGAGTGCCGCCAACTCCCGGTCGAGGGCGAAGAATCGGTGTGGATCCTGAACAAGGCCCAGGTGACCGATTCCGGCGGCAAGCCGCTGGGCATCGTCACCACCCTGCAGGACATCTCCGAGCTCAAACGCCTGCAGGATCAGTTGCAACGGGACGAGCAGCGTTTTCGCTTTTTGGTCGATGCATCGCCCGTGCCCCTGGTCATCACCCGCCTGAGAGACTCCGGCCTGATGTTCTCCAACCGCGCCTCGGACGAACTCTTCCGCGCCAGCCATGCCGAGTATCACGGCAGGCCCATGCGCAGTCTCTGGGCCGACCCGGCGCAACGCGACGCCATCGTTACGCGTGTGCTGCGCGAAGGCACCGTGAGCGGGCAGGAAGTCAAATTCCGTCGCTTCGACGGCAGCTTGCTCTGGTTGCTGCTGTCCATCACCCACACGCATTACCAGGACGAAGAGGCGCTGATCTTTGCCTTCAAGGACATCACCCCCACCAAGCAGCGCGAACTCAGTCTGCGGGAGCTGGCCTACACCGACTCGCTCACCGGCGTGTCCAACCGCCGCCATTTCCTGGCCCAGGCTTCAGCCGCGTTTCACGAAGCGCGTCGACTCAGCCACGATCTGTCGCTGCTGGCCATCGACCTCGATCACTTCAAGCAGCTCAACGATGTTTACGGCCACCCCGCCGGCGATCGCGCGCTGCGCAGCTTCTCCATGCTGTGCAAGTCCCATCTGCGCAGCACCGATCTCTTCGGACGCCTCGGTGGCGACGAGTTTGCCATCGTCCTGCCCCACTGCAGCGGACAGCGCGCCTACGACTTCGCGCAGCGTCTGCGCCTGGCCATCCAGGAATCTGCGGGGATGGACGACGCCCCCCTGCGCCAGCAGCTCACCGTGAGTGTCGGCATTGCCGATGCCGCCGATCCGGAAACCTCCGACCGCGGGATCGACGACCTGCTCGCACGTGCCGACAAGGCGCTCTACCAGGCCAAGCAGCGTGGACGCAACCGCGTCGAGGTCTGGTCATCCCACGATCTGGCGCTGTCTTGAACCTCGCAAAACCTCGCGCTTGAGCTGTCCGGCACGGGATCTGCTCGGGCCATTTTCACGCGCGCGGCGCGCAAAAAAATGCCAAGCATGCGCTTGGCCAAGGGGGGAGGAGACAACAACCGGGGTCAGGCGCAGCCTGACGAATTCATTCTTTCTTGGTACCGTCTTTTTTCATCTTGTCGGTTTTTTCGCCCGCCTTGTCAGGAGCGGAGGCGCTGCTTTTCGCGGCGCTGTAGGTTGTTGGTTGAACAGTGGCCGTCTGTGCCGTGGTTTCGGCAGGCATGCCGGCTGCGCGGGCTTGCCCTGACATCAAACTGGCCAGCAAGAGGGCCGTGGCAAAACCGATCGCGGGAATCCAGGGTTTGCTCAACATGGCGGAATGCATCGGGTCGTTCCTGATTCAGATTGGAGGGTGATGTGCCGAGGACCGATTCAACACACCCATGCCCTGACATTGCAGTTTGCGTGCCAGGTCATTTTGATGTTTTTAATCAATAACTTGCACACCAAAAATCGGACCTTCAAGGGCCCCGGTCACAAACCATGCCCGTGAACGCTGCAAACTGTCGCCATCAGCCGACGACTGCGGTGCATGCCATGCAACTGCATGATTCGGTGGATTGTTTTTGTCGCTTTGCAGCGACTCGGGCAAAACCTCAAGCGACAAGGGAGCCAGGGCCGCGGGCCTCCCACGCTCGTCCTGAACGGCGGACAGAGCGTGAACAAGCCCTAGTCAGTCGACTTGAACAGCGCTGGCGACAGCGCGTGCTTTTGTAGCAGGCGGTAGAACTCGGTGCGGTTGCGCTGCGCCAGGCGTGATGCCTCGGTCACCTGGCCGCCGGTGAGCTTCATCAGGTTCACGAGGTAGTCGCGCTCGAAGCGGTCCTTGGCCTCGGCGTAGCTCAAAATTTCCGTCGGCTTGTTGCGCAGCGCGCGCGTCACCAGCGCCGCCGGAATCCGCACGGTGGTGCACAGCGCGCAGCATTGCTCCACCACGTTCATGAGTTGGCGGATATTGCCGGGCCACTCCGCGCGCATCAGCAGGTCCAGGGCATCGGTGGCGAAGCCGACGATGCGGCGACCATGCTTTTTCGCCAGTTTGTCGACGAAGTGCTGGGCCAGTGGAGCGATGTCCTCGCGGCGCTCGCGCAGCGGTGGAATGTGCAGGTTGACCACATTGAGGCGGTAGAACAAATCTTCGCGGAACTGCTGCTCGGCGATCGCCGCTTCCAGGTCGCGGTGGGTGGCCGAGACGATGCGCACATCCACCGGCAGCGACTGGCTGGCCCCCACCGGGCGCACCTCGCGCTCCTGCAGCACGCGCAGCAGTTTGGCCTGCAGCGCCAGGGGCATATCGCCGATTTCGTCGAGAAACACGGTACCGCCCTGCGCCGTCTGGAACAAGCCCTTGCGGGCGCTGTCGGCGCCGGTGAAGGCGCCTTTGGCATGGCCGAAGAGTTCGGATTCGAGCAGCGCCTCGGGTATGGCGGCGCAGTTGATGGCGACGAAAGGCCCACGTTTGCGCGGGCTGGCCTGATGCACGGCACGCGCCAGCATCTCCTTGCCGGTGCCGGATTCGCCCTGGATGAGCACCCCGGCCTCGCTCGTCGCCACCAGTGCCACCTCGTCGAGCAGGGCGTTCATCAGGGGGCTGGCGGTGACGATATCGGGAAAGCGTGGCCGCGCCGCCTGGCCGCTCTCCGGGCTGCCGCTGCCCACGGCGCGCGCCAGCAGGGCCAGCAATTCCGGCGCCTCGAACGGCTTGGTGAGGTAGCCGAAGACGCCGCTCTGCGCCGCCGAAACCGCGTCGGGAATGGTGCCGTGCGCGGTGAGAATGATGACCGGCAGCGAGGGGTCGGCGGCGTGGATGCGCTCGAACAGCGCCATGCCGTCCATGCCCGGCATGCGCAGATCGGTGATGACCGCGCGCGGACGCGTCACCGCCAGCCGCGCCAGCGCCTCCTCGCCGCTGCTGGCCGCCACCGGCTTGTAGCCGGCCGACTGCAAGCGCATGCCGAGCAGGCGCAGCAGGTCGGCGTCGTCATCGACCACCAGAACGTTGGGTGCCACCAGGCTCATTTCGCCGGCCCCGGCCGGCTTTGGGCACGATCTTGCAATTCGACCTCCAGGTTCTTGATCTGACCGATCTTGTCCTGCAGATCGGCCACTTGTTTGTTGCTGCGGGCCAGTTCGGCGCGCAGTTGCGCCAAGTCCAGGGTCTGGCGCGTCATGCGCTGCATGACACGGATGAACTGCTTGGACGCCGGATCCTCGGTCTGGTTATCCAGTCCTCTGAGCAAGTCCTGTGCCTGAGTGGCCTCCTCCGGCGTGGGCGCGGCGCGCGCCACCAGCAAATACGCCAGCTTGAGCTTGTCCGCCGGCGTGCGCTGCGCCCCCAGGGCTTGCAGCCGCTGCTGTTCGGCGTTGGCCGCCGCCTGCGTATCCAGGGCGATCTGGCGCAAAGTGTCGCCAATCCACGGCATGCTCAACGGCTCGGGCTTGAACAACGAGGCGATGGCCGCCGCCGATGTCGCCGCCGGGTTGGCAGCCGCGGCCTGCAGACGAGGGGACTGGGCCGATGGCGATTCGCCATGCGCCGCGGCGCCAGACGCTGGGTGCGTCGGCAGCGGTGCACAGCCGGACAGCAGGGCCAGCGTGCCGAGGCTGGCGGCAACCGCGCATCGCGCGGCCCGTGCTGCTCCTGAGCGCTTGCAGTGGCGCGTCAAAAAAAACGGTCGGTTCATGGGGATGCGTCGTTGGAGGGTTGGGTCGGTTGCCATTGCGCGTCCGGGTCCGCGCTGGAGTCGGCGTGCTCGTTGCGCTGCGGTGCTGCGCCCGCCAAACCACGGCGGCTCGAGCCGGCGGCGGGAGCGGCTGTGGCGATTGTGGCGGGAGTCGAGGTGGAGATCGGTGCCGTGGCCGTGGCGTTTGCGCCCGCGGCCTGCAACCCGGGTTGCAGCGGCAGATGCACACAGAAGCTGGCGCCGGGACGATCGGGGGTGTCGCAGAGGTGGATTTCGCCGCCATGCAATTGCGCATATTCCTGGGCAATGGCCAGTCCCAGACCGCTGCCCGGCGCTGCCGCCGGGGGCTGGCGGCTGCCCTGGAAAAAGGGTTTGAACAAATGGGCGCGATCGTTCTCGTCCACGCCCGGACCCGCGTCGCTCACGGTGGCCTGCACCACGCCATCGGCACTGCGCAGGTCGATCTGGATGCTCCCGCCCTCGGGGCTGAAGCGCATGGCGTTGATCAACAGGTTCTCGAACAGGGTGTCGAGCTTGCCGCGATCCGCCTTGAGCAAGGGCGTATGGCCACTGCGCACGACCTGCAGATGCTTGGCGCGCAGCGCCAGATCGTTGCGGCGCACCACATTGTCGAGCAGGGCGGCGAGGTCCACGCCGCTGGAGATCAGTGGATCGAGCTGGCGCTGGGCACGGCTGTAGCCGATGAGATTCTCGATGCGCGCCTGCAGATCACGGGCATTGCCGCGCATGATCTGCGTGATCTCGCGTTGTTGCGCCGTGAGCTTGCCGCCCACGCCATCGATCAGCAGCTCCACACCTTCGCGCAGCGAGGCCAGCGGGGTTTTCAGCTCGTGCGAGACATGCCGCAAAAAACGTAATTTCTGCTCGTCCAATTCGCGCAGGCGCTGGCGCAGCCAGTCGAGCTGCTGGCCTAGAAACACCAGGTCAATGGGGCCTTGCACCCGCGGCTGGGGCTGGAGGTCGCCCGCTCCGAGGCGACGGATGGCCTGGTCGATCTGGCGCACCGGCCGGCCCAGCAGCCACGAAAACAGGCCCGCAATGAGCAGCGACAACAGCACTGCCGCGGCAGCCTGACTCAGCAGCACGATGCGCAGGGCATGGGCGCGGCGTATGAGCGAAGCGGCCTGATCCTCCACCATGGCGTTGCCCGCCACGGCCACCTGATCGGACAGTCGGCCGAGGGTGTTGAACTCGCCGGCGAACGAGTCGAAACGACGCAAACCGACGTTGGCCGGATCATTCAACTGGGCATACAGCGCATCTTCGTGCTGGCCGATTTGCCGGATGCGTTCGGTGTTCGACGGGCCGAACGGCATGGCCTGCAGGTTTTGCAGCGCCTGCCGGATCGATTCGTGGGCCTCGTGCATACCCGAGCGCAACTGCGGATCCTGCAGCACATAGAACTGTCCGGCGGCGCGCTGCAGGCTGGAGATGTCTTCCGCCAACTGCCGCGTGGTGCGCGTGACCTTCACCGTGAGCGTGATCGATTGCCGGGTCTGCACCGCCAATCGCTCCTGCACCACGGCGGTGTAGGCCATTCCGGCCAGCAGCGGCAGCGTCACCAGCGCGAAGCCCGCCAGCAACAGGCTGGAGAAGGAGCGGGGATAGGGCATGCGCATGGTCGGAGGAGGAAAGGCCGGTGATGGGCCGGCGCCGCAGGGCAAAGGGTGAGGCAACGGCTGCCCATTATCCCGCTGCGCTCACACGGTCCGCGTGCACCGGCGCCACGCCCGGGCAGGTCGTGTCAGGTCCATCGCGGGCAGGATCAGCGCCTGCAGCACCTTGCGATGGGCGATCAGGCGGCAAGCCGGGCACGCCCCATCGGCACCGGGCCGCTCCTAGGGCGTATGCCCTTCCAGCGCATGTTTGCCGGCCCCGTCCAGCCCCAGCGTGCGGGCCAGCCAGGGCAAGGTGGCTTTGAGGCTCTCCTGCAGGCCGAAGGGCGGGTTGATGACGAACATGCCACTGCCCATGAGACCGAAGCCATCGGGACGGGGAGCGGCGGTGGAGAGTTGCGCATGCAGCCAGCCGGCCGGTGACAGCGCCTTGAGGCGCTTGGGCAGGCGGATGGATTCGAGGCTTTGCAACTGCGGATACCAAACGCAGTAGACCCCGGTGGCGAAGCGGGTGATGGCGTCGCGCAGGGAGGCGACGAGCTGGCCGTAATCGCTGTCGAGTTCATAGGACGGGTCCAGCAGCACCACGCCGCGGCGCGTGGGCGGCGGCAGCATGGCCTTCAGCCCGGCAAAGCCGTCGCTGTGGCGCACCTCCACGTGCGACTGCTGGCCCCAGGTGGCGTCGAGCAGACGAAAGTCGGTGGAATGCAGTTCGAACAGGCGCATGTGATCTTGGCGTCGCAGCATCGAACCGGCCAGCGCTGGCGAACCGGGGTAGGTGCGCAACTCGCCGCCGGCATTGAAGGTGCGGATATGTCGCACATAGGCCGCCACCGGTGGCGGCAAGTCCTTGCGCCCCCACAGCAGGCCGATGCCGGTCTGGTACTCGGCCAGGCGCTGGGCCATGCGGTCGGCCAACTGATAGCTGCCGGCCCCGGCGTGGGTGTCGATGTACCAATAGGCCTTGTCCTTGGCGGCCATGCGTTCGAGCACACCGAGCAGCACGATGTGTTTGAGCACGTCGGCAGGGTTGCCGACGTGAAAGGCATGGCGGTAGGCGAGCATCGCGGGCTTCGGGAACGGGAAGCCGAACTGTAGCGCCTGCAATGACGAGCCGATGCGGCAGCGCCGGCGACTCGGTCCCGGCCGGGACGCTATTTCTGCGGCGCCAGCGAGCAATGCCCGGCGTCGGCGGCAGGGCCGTTGCCCAGGGCCAGCGGGGGCGGTTCGGCGAAGCGCCGGTGTGGGGTGCTGCTGCGCCAGTCGAGCACGAGCAGCGCCAGCAGCACGGCCCACAGCAACCAGGCCGGCCAGGATTTTGGGAAGCGCAAGGGCATGGCGCGTTCCCTCACCCCGCAATGCCCAGGCGGCCGCGCAAGCGCACGCCCAGCATGCTGCCCAGGAAGGCGCAGGCAAACCAGATCCAGCCATGCAGGCTGCCGGTGGCGATGCCGGAAAAATAGGCCCCCACATTGCAGCCGAAGGCGAGGCGCGAGCTGTAGCCCAGCACCAGCCCGGCCAACACCGAGGCGACCCAGGCGCGCCACGGCAACCGCACCCGCGGGCAAGCCCTGCCCTTCCAACTGGCGGCGATGAGGGCGCCCAGTAAAAGTCCGATGTCGGTGACGCTGGTGTTGTCGGCCAAGACGCTGGCATGCAATTGCGCCTGTTGCACGGGCAGGCCCCAGAATGCGTTCCGGCTGAGGTCGAACCCCAAGGCCTGCACGATTTTCGCGCCCCACAAACCCAGGCCATAGACGATGCCCCAGGGCTGGCCGGCCACCACGAGGTTGGCGGCGGCCAACAGCCCGAGGGCGATGGCCGCGATCCACACCGTCTTGCCCTGCCAGCGTGACTGCGGCCGCCTGGCGGCATCATGCTGATGGACGCCCGTCATGACCGCCGCGACGTCGCCCGCGCGGCCCGCACGGTCGGCGCGCATCGCACTGAAGCGCCAGAGCAAGGCGGCCAGCAACGCCAAGGCGCCGAGCTGCAGCGCCAACGTCCAGGGCGCGCCCAGCACTTGCACCAAGTTCACCGGCGGCAACGCGCCGAGCGCCAGCCAGGCCGGCAGTTGCGCTGCGCCGAAAAAGCTGCCGAAGACGAACGCCGGCAGCACCGCCAAACTCACCGGATGGCCCAGTCCGGCCTTGTACAGCGTGCCCGAACCGCAGCCGTCCGCCACCTGCATGGCGGCGCCAAAAACGAAAGCACCGACCAGCAAGCTGATGGACAAGGGACCGTCGGCCCCCTCCAGCTCGGGGTGGCTGGCCAGAAACGGCACGCTGATGAGCATGGCGACCGCGATGCCGACGAACTGCGCCCACAGGCCCTTGGGGTCGCGCTGCGTGATCCACACCCGCCAGCCGGTGGTGAAGCCGAAGGCCGCCGCCGACAGCGCCACGCCATAGCCCACGCCGATGCACCACAGCAGCCCCTGGCGCCAGCCCACCAGCCAGGTGACAACCAGGAAGCCGGCTAGCGCCGCGACCATCAGGGCGAAGGGACGGCGGGTTCTTGCGCCGACGCCGGCCTGGCCCAGCGATCGATGGACCGCTGCCGGCGTGATGGCGCTGGCGATTGCTCCCGGGTCGTTCAATGCGCCGCCCATGTCTGCCGGAGTTGCGCCCACAGTTGTTGGGCACGCGTGGGCACATTGGCCATGGGTTCGTCGGCGCGCGACCAATCCACCATCGAGCCGGGGTAGAGCTTCACATGGGGCTGGTGCAACAACTCGGACAGGACGAACCAGTTGGTCGCGGCCCAGTGGCCGGTGTTGCAGAACGAGACCGTCTGCTGCGCTCCGGCGGCATGCGGCATGGCTTGGGCGATACGCTCCAGCTCGGCCTGGCCGGGCAGCGTGCCGGAGGCGTCCGGAAACCAGCGCGCGTTGTCGAAGTCCAGCGCGCCTGGCAGTGTGCCGGGCTGGACCGCGGCCGGCGCCTTGACCTGGCCGAGGTAAAACGGGCGGGGCCGGGCATCCAGCAGCAGGACCTGCCCCTTGTGGCGCAAGTCCTGCGCGACCTGGGTGCGGCTGGCCAGGATGGCGGTGTCCAGCCGCGGCGTGAAGTCGGAAGGCTGTGCCCGCACCGCTTGGCGCGTCACCGGAAGCCCGGCGCGTGTCCACGCCGTCATGCCGCCGTTGAGGATGGCCAGATGCTGCAGACCCAGCCACTTGAGGGTCCAGTAGACGCGGGCCGGCGCGCCGAAATCGCTCGGGTCGGAACCGTCGGCCACCAGCACCACGGGAGTCTGTGCGTTCAGCCCCAGGCTGCGCACCAGCGCGGCGTAGTCGGCGACGGAGCGGAGTTTGCCGGGGTTGTCAGCCGCACCGCGCCAACTGGAATAAGGTGCCCACACCGCACCGGGAATATGACCGGCGGCGTAGGGCGACGCCGAGGCATCACCCTCGCGGATGTCGATCACCCGCACCTGGGGCAACCGCGCCAGCAGCATCGCCGGGGTGAGCAGAGGGCTCGGCGCGGCACTGGCACTCTGGCTCAGGGACCATGCAGCCAGCAACCAGAGCAACACGCAGCCACGCCGAAACCGAAGCCACAGGCTGCCTTGGCCGGGCGATTGCCTGGCCAAGGCCTGGTCAGGTGAGTCGGGAGCGGCGCTGGCCGACGGATGCGCTCGAAGTGGGTTGATCGTCATGCCCGACATTCTCGGCAAGGCCCGGCAGCCTGAAAAATACTGTTTTCACATACCCTTAGAACCAGACGCTATATGCACCGGCTCGAGCCGGTGCAGGCTTGTTGCATGTCGGGAATCTCCATGGGTTCAGTGGGTATGCGTGATCGGCTGGCGAGCATGGCTTGCTCGCACCCACTCAACCGCCAGGTGGCCTGGTTTATTCCCGAAGCCCGCGACTTGTCTCGCCCCTCGCGGCCGAGGACCGGTGCGGTATTCCGGCAGCACTCTGCACTCCGCAGTGCTCCGGGTCAGTAATTGCGCGCACCGCCGGCCATGGCGATGAATAGCCGCGCCGCCAGGGCCACCAGCGGACGGGTCCACCAGGAGACGCGCTTTTGCAGCCGGGCATGGTCGATGGGCAGCGCGTAGGCGAGTTCGGCGCGGATATGCGCCGTCAGGTCGCGGGCGAAGCGCGCATCGCGCACGAGGATGTTGGCCTCGCGGTTCACCAGCAGCGAGAGCGGGTCGATGTTGGAACTGCCCACCGTGGCCCAGGACTCGTCCACCACGGCCACCTTGCCGTGCAGGTAGGCGCGCTGGTATTCGCAGATGTGCACACCGGCCTGCAGCAACTCACGGTACAAGGCGTGCGCGGCCCAGGCGGCGGCGCGGTAGTCGATGCGACCCTGCAGCAGCAAGGTGACCTGCACCCCGCGTGCGGCGGCGCGTTTCAGACTGGTGCGAAAGGCCTGCCCCGGATAGAAATAGGGC
Organism: Thiomonas sp.; assembly: GCA_027443745.1. Next base: position 22,075 of record DAIAZB010000599.1, read on the forward strand.
GACACCAGCAGCACATGGCTGCGCGCCTGGTCGATGGCCTGGATGTAGCTGTGCTCGATGGCACGGCGCTGCAGCAGGTTGTCGCGCACCACCAACGCGGCACGCATGCCGGGCTGGCCATCGGGGCAGACGGGATGCGTCGGCCGCTCCTCGGCCGGCAAACGGCCCTGGCGCTCGCGGCTGTCCTGCCGCACGTCCTCGCGTGGCGGCAGTTCGCCGGCCCAGGTGCGCAATTCATCCAGATAGTGTTGGCGCGCCTGGCGCGACTTCAGCACCTCGGGCCCCGGCATGCTGCGCAACTGCCGCTGCAAGCTGCCGGTGGCCACGGTGCGCAGCCACAGGCGCCGCATGCTCCACATCGCCTGCTGCGCCACCAGGCCCTTCACCCGCACGGCATAGTCCAGCCGCGGCTGGGCGCTCCAGCCATGATGGATGTCGAGCCGGTCGTCGATCAGGTTGACGCCGCCGATGAACGCGGTGGCGCCGTC
>DAIAZB010000600.1 GCA_027443745.1 Thiomonas sp.
CTGGGCATGCTCGCGGTCAACGTGCCCACGGCATGGCTGGGCGCACGCTACGCGCAGCGCATTCCGCTGAAGCTCACACGCACGCTGGCGGCGCTGCTGTTCGCCGCACTAGGGCTATGGGTGTTGCTGCGTTAAGCGACACACACATACGCATAGGCTGAAAGTGAGCAGCGGGGACGAAGACCGGGATCTGCACGACAAGCCATCCATGGCTTGCGCGCGGCTCGCACCTTGGGCGGTGTCTGCCCTCACTTGATGTCAGTGATGAAATTGCTGGCATTGACCGAACCCCATCCGGTCGGATGATCCCAGTACGGACCCGCCGAGAATGCTCCGTTGGAGCCGGTCGTGATGTCGTGGAAGTCGGCGCTATAGCCGGCTGTATTGGCCAGGTTGTAGACCGCCGAATTGGACTGACCCAAACGCGAACCAGCACCGGCATTGCGCACCGCGAACAGGGCCGCCATCTGCGGCGCGACGAAGCTCGTGCCACCATAGACCGACCACTTGCCGCCATAGAGCACGGAGTAACCGGTGTTGGGGTTGGCATCCAGCGCGAGATCTGAAGTCTGGCGGTAGCCATCCTCGGGCACGTTGGTCCCTGCTTGCCACGACGGCTCCGCAAAGTAATGGCTCTCGGCACCCCCGGTTCCCGACCACGCAATTTCCGTCGCGATGGCGTTGCCGCTAGTCAGTGTCAGAGTCGTTCCGCCACAAGCGGCAATGTAGGGATCGGACGATGGGTAATCGGCCTCGTCGGTATTGGAAGTGCCGTCCGACGAGCCGTTGTCGCCGGCCGCCGCAAACAGCGAAATCCCCTGCGCGGCCGCCTGCTTGAAGATGTTGTCGTCGGCGTTCAGGGTCGTGGTGGACATGTTGGATTCCGCCGTGCCCCAGCTCGTGGTCATGACACTGGCCGCGTTGGCGGTGACGATCGTGTTGTAGACATCGGTGAATGTCGTCAATTGCGCGTTGGCTCCCTCATAGACGAGGATCGTCGCTCCGGGCGCCATCGCACCGCTGCGCTCGATGTCGATCGTGGTCTCGACGTTGGTGCGCGTGGTGCTGCCACCCACCGGCACGATGGTGACGGTGTGATTGGGCAGCCCGTACTGGTTCCAGAATCCGGTCAAATCACTGCTCTTGAACGAATACGCCGTGGCGATGGCAATCGTCTGACCGGCACCATCGCTGGTATTGGCGATGGCTGGCCAGTTGTAGGCCGTGGCGATCTGCTGTGGCGAATAGCCTGACGGTGTCGACGTCCCGCCGCCTGGCTTGCCCTTGTTGGGCACCACAACGCCATTACCTGCTGCGGGCACGGACAGTGGTTGCATCTGGTTGAAGTCACTGAGCCCGATCACCGCAGTGACCATGTCGGCCACGGCGCTCGGTAACTGCGGATAGCCGACTGGAGCATAAAAGCTGCGCCCATTGAGGCTGTAGTCTCCGATCGCGACATGAAAAGCTGCCTGCAGGGTTGCGGCTGACGCGCGCGCATGCACCAGTTGCCGATTCGAACTGACCGAGGTCACTCGCACCCCCTCGCTCGCGAGGTACTGGGTGACGGCCTGAACCTGGCTCTGACCAGGCCCGAATTCGGCAGTGAACTCGGCAGGCGTCAGGAACGCGTGATAACTGGAGTTGTTCGGGTTTTGCAAGTTGGCCAGCAACTGCTGCAGTCCAGCCTGGTTGCGCAAATTCAGCGCGATCACCACATCCATGACCGCATTCGGATCATGGCGACCGATGTAATGCGCAGCGGCGATGCCGCGTGGTCGGTTGTGTGCGAGTACCGTCAATGCTGCGGTTTGCGCGGCGCATGGCAACGCCACTGCTCCTGCCAGAACCGCAATTCCAGTCAAACCGAGAAGCCTGCGTATCTGCCTGTGCATGTGCATGACGAGACGACCTCATGGGCGAAGGGAGGGAACTGCGCTGAGGGCCAGTTCAATGGCCGCGACGGTGCATCCTGATCCTGCATTGCGCGCGTCAGACGCGCCCCGCACCGCACGTGCGAGTGACCTTCGGCAATACGCAATCACCGTCTGAATCCAAGCTAACCACAAACGCACCGTTGCATTCGTTCACAATCAATACAAATTGATCACATTGCAACGCACCGGGAAATTCCCGGAGCTGACCGCTTGAGCATGGCTGCAATGCTCAGCCGGTCACATGCAGCACCAGCGCCAACACGCCAGCCGCCATCAGGCCGGCGAGCACGTCATCGGCCATCACGCCGAGGCCGTCGTCGAGGCTGCGGTCGGCCCAGCGCACTGGCCACGGTTTCCACACATCGAACAGACGGAACAGCACGAAGCCCAGTGCCATGCCCCACCATGGCCCGGCCAGCACCGGCAGCAGCGCCAACCATTGCCCGACGAACTCGTCCCAGACGAAGGCG
>DAIAZB010000601.1 GCA_027443745.1 Thiomonas sp.
CCGGTTTGCAGTTTGGCCTGCAATCGCTTGCGATGCGTCAGGTTTGCACCATGCCCACAAGTCCAACCGATGTCGCGTCGCGACAAGCCCGATGCTGCGGAAGGCGCATCATGCAGCGCGTCAAACCCAAAGCGTATTGGAATCGACGGCTGAAAGCAAGAATTGCGCCTATTTTTTGTGCAGCACAGCCGACTGAAGTGAGTGCAAACTCAGCCGGAAAACCCTCGGAAAACGAGGGATGGGAGACCTGTCGCGAGCTGGACTTCAGCGCGTCGAGTTGGCGTCCATCACGGTGAGCGCGGTCATGTTGACGATGCGCCGCACTGTGCTCGATGCGGTGAGGATGTTCACCGGCTTGGCTGCTCCGAGCAGCATGGGGCCAATGGCGACGTTGTTGCTGGCGGTGGTTTTGAGCAGGTTGTAGGCAATGTTGGCGGCGTCCAGACCTGGGAACACCAGCAGATTGGCCTCACCCGACAAGGTGGTCTGCGGCAGCAGGCTGGCACGCAGCCCGGCGTCGAAGGCGCAATCGCCGTGCATCTCGCCGTCCACCTCCAGCGCGGGATCGCGCTGGTGCAGCAACTCGAGGGCCTGACGCATTTTGAGTGCGCTCGGGGCATTGCTCGAACCGAAATTGGAATGCGACAGCAGCGCCACCTTGGGTGTGATGCCGAAGCGGCGCAACTCCTCGGCGGCCATCAGCGTGATCTCGGCCAGATCCTCGGCGCTGGGGTCGAGATTGATGTGGGTGTCCACCAGCATGACCTGGCGGCCCGGCAGGATGAGCCCGTTCATCGCGGCATAGACCTTGGCGCCGGGGCGCTTGCCGATGACCTGGTCGATGTAGTGCAGGTGCAGATGGGTGTTGCCCCAGGTGCCGCAGATCATGCCGTCGGCCTCGCCCTTGTGCAGCATCATCGCGCTGATCAGCGTGAGCCGGCGGCGCATCTCGATCTTGGCGAACGGTGGGGTGATGCCCTTGCGCCCGGCAAGTTGTTGGTAGCTCTGCCAGAAGTCACGGTAGCGCTCGTCGTTGTCGGTGTTGACGACGTCAAAGTCGCGCCCTTCTTGCAGGCGCAGGCCGAAGCGCTCGACCCGCTGCGCAATGACTGCCGGACGGCCGACCAGGATCGGGCGCGCAAGCTGCTCGTCGATCACCACACGCACGGCACGCAGCACGCGCTCGTCTTCCCCCTCGGCATAGACGATGCGCTTTTTCTGCGCGTGTCTGGCGATGGAGAAAATGGGCCGCATCATCGCGCCCGACTGATAGACGAACTGCTGCAGTTGCTCGCGGTAGGCGTCGAGGTCGGCAATCGGCCGCGTGGCCACGCCGCTGGCCGCAGCCGCCCGGGCCACGGCCGGGGCGATGTGCAGAATCAGGCGCGGGTCGAACGGTTTGGGGATCAGGTAGCTGGGGCCGAAGCCGGCCTCCTGCATGCCGTACGCGGTGGTCACCACGTCGCTTTGCTCCATCTGCGCCAGCGCGGCAATCGCGTGCACCGCGGCCACTTCCATCTCGGTGGTGATGGTGGTGGCGCCGCAGTCCAGCGCACCACGGAAGATGTAGGGAAAGCACAGCACGTTGTTGACCTGGTTCGGATAGTCCGAACGGCCGGTGGCGATCACCGCGTCGTCGCGCACGGCCTTGATTTCCTCGGGGAGAATTTCCGGCGTGGGGTTGGCCAGCGCCAGGATCAGCGGCCTGGCGGCCATGCGCGCCACCATTTCGGGCTTGAGCACGCCACCGGCGGACAGACCGAGGAAGATGTCGGCGCCCTCGATGATGTCGCCCAGCTTGCGGGCCTCGGTCGGCTGGGCGTAACGCGCCTTGTCCGGGTCCATCAACTCGGTGCGCCCGGCCCAGACCACGCCAGCCAGATCGCTGACCCAGACCTGCTCGCGCGCCAGGCCCAGATGCTCCAGCAGATGCAGGCAGGCCAGCGCCGCGGCGCCCGCGCCCGAGCACACCAGCTTGACGTCTTCGATGCGCTTGCCCAGCACCTTCAGGCCGTTG
>DAIAZB010000602.1 GCA_027443745.1 Thiomonas sp.
CAGGGTCGACAGGGGCATGGTGATCCGGAGGAAGCGCCGGCCGCGGCGATGCCCGCGGCCCATGAACGGGAATTAGAGTCAACTTCCCGCGGCGCGCATTCATCAAGATTGCGCACGAACCCCTCGTTCGTGGGGGCACCCCCTGGGTGTCGCGTCAAAGCCGTGAAGGCGTCATTTCCGGGCCGCGTCCTGTTGCGGAGCGTCCGTGCACCTGGATTTTCCCAGGCCTCGGTTTCATGCGTTTCGCGTTTGCCGATCATGCTCCCCGGAGTTCGACATCTCGGCCCCCAAAATGGCGGTTTTTGCAGGGTGGCCTTCATATGGATCAAGGGCTTACATGCGATTTCCGGCGCTCGCTTGTAATGGCAACTATGTAACGGCTTTGTAAGGGCATCTACGGTGGCTCCATGGTGTACACTGGGGCCGCCATGTTCCTCAAGTTCACCCAGTCCAAGGGGCGCCGCTACGTCCAACTCGTCGAGGCCTTCCGCGACGGCGCCGGCCACCCGCGCCAACGCACCGTGGCCACGCTGGGGCGGCTCGACGAAGAAGGCGGCGCGGTCGACGCCATGCTCAAGCGCCTGGCGCAGGCCAAGGGACGGCGTCTGGATGGAGGGGATGCGGCGGCGCCGCAGGTGCAGTTCGAGTCGGCGCTGGCCCTGGGCGACGTCTGGGCGCTGGATCAACTCTGGCGCGAACTCGGCTTCACCGAGCTGGCCGCGGTGTTTCGTCGGGCGCGCTTCACCGCCCCGGTGGAGCCGGCGATCCGCGCCATGGTGTTCAACCGGCTGTGCGATGCCGACTCCAAGCTCGGCGTGCTGCGCTGGTTGAAGACGGTGAGCATGCCCGGCGTCACCGCAGACGACCTGACCCATCAGCAGTTGCTGCGCGCGATGGACGCGTTGATGGACCACAGGGAAGCGGTCGACACCTGCGTGGCCGGCTTGCTGCGTCCGCTCATCGACCAGGAACTCTCGCTGGTCTTCTACGACCTGACCACCATCCGCACCGAGGGTCTGAGCGAGCAGGTCGGGGACGTGCGCAAGTTTGGCATGGCCAAGGAAGGCGTCGTCGCGCGCCAGTTCATGCTCGGCGTGGTGCAGACGGCCGACGGCATGCCCATCCACCACGAGGTGTTCGAGGGCAACCAGGCCGAGGCGCCGACGCTCTTGCCCACGCTCAAGAAGGTGCTGGAGCGCTACAAGTACATCCGCCGCCTGGTGGTCGTGGCCGATCGCGGCCTGCTCTCGCTGGACAACATCGAAGAGCTGCAGCGCATCAGTTTGCCCGATGGACAGCCGCTGGAGTTCATCCTGGCCGTGCCGGGGCGCCGTTATGGCGAGTTCACCGACATCCTGCAGGCGTTCCAGACCAAGGCTGCGGCAGCGACCAGCGAGGTCATCGACGAGGCCCGCTGGCAGGACCTGCGCCTGATCGTGGCCCACAACCCGGCCCAGGCCGCCGAGCAGACCGCCCGGCGGCGAGAGCGCATCCAGGAGCTGGAGGCGCGTGCCGCCCAGCTCGCAGGCAAGCTCGACGGCCAGGACGCCGGCGTCAGGAGCCGCGGCCGCAAGCTCTCCGACGGCGGCGCCACGGCGCGCTTCTATCACGAGGTCAGCGAGTCGCATCTGCTGCGCATCGTGCGCGTGGACCTCAAGAGCGCGCAGTTCGTCTACAGCATCGACGACGAGGCGCTGGCGCGCGCCGAACTGTTGGATGGCAAGCTGCTGCTGGTCACCAACGTAGCCGACCTCGAGCCGAAGGAGGTCGTGGCCAGCTACAAGGCTCTGGCTGACATCGAGCGCGGCTTCAAGATCCTCAAATCCGAGATCGAAATCGCCCCGGTCTTCCACCCCCTGCCCGATCGCATCCGCGCGCACGCGATGCTGTGCTTCATCGCCCTGATCATCTACCGGGTCATGCGCAGCCGCCTCAAGCTCGCCGGGGTCGAGCTCTCGCCCGAGCGCGCCCTCGAGCAACTGCGCGCCATCCAGCGTCACCGTGTGCGCATCAACGACGCCGAGCCCATCGACGGCATCTCGACCATCGATGCCGGACAGGCGAATCTCTTCCAGGCCCTCAAGCTCTCGAAACCGACCCGCGACGCGCAGATGCCCCTTCTGTAGTGGCAATTTTTTAACTCGCCTCAACAAAAACAAGAGCTTGGCGCAGTTGGTGTCGAACTCCGGTGGCCAGGCACGAACCGCTCGGCCAGCAGCATTTCCCATGCCCGTGCCGACTTCCCCTGAATCAGGTTTTCCACCATGTTCACTTCCATCCAATGAGTCGGTTCATGTGGCGGCAATCCTGCCGGCCGCTGCTTCCTAGACTTTCTGTGACCCGGCTTCGGGTCCGAATTTTCATCCAGAAACGAGAGGAAAACCATGTCCGCAATCCTGATCGATTCCCCTGCCGCCGCGTTTCCTGCGTCCCCCGTTCAGCCCGCGGCCGGGCTGGATGACTTGCTGAAATTGCGGACCGCGCTGGTCCTGGAGCATCCCCTCAACCAGGCGATCGGGGACGATCCTGCGAAGCTGTTCTTGATGTTCGAGCTGTACGCGGATTTCGTGTACGACTTCACCGAGTACGTCTGCCGATTATTCATGGCATTGCGGGATGAGGACATGAAGGTCGTGATCTATGAAAACCTGGTCGACGAGATCGGCCTTGGCTCGACGACCGAGACTGCCTGGAAGGCACAGCATGGAGAACTCTACCGCCAGTTCATTCACAGCCTGCGGCGGCTCGAGCCGTACCGGGCGACTGGCCTCGAACGCCGCATTGCCGGCATCGAGGGCGCATCGAAGGCCATCTCCGATCGCTTTTACGACGCGCATGCCTCGATCGTCGCCGATGGCGACGACCTTCAGAGCTTTGCCGCGTTCTCGACCATCGAGTGCTGGGTCTGCGACTTGTATGCCTTCTGGAAGCGCTCCCTCCTGGGCATGGGGTGCAGCCAAGAGAGCCTGGACATGCGCACCATCGATCTGCATTGCATCTGTGACGTCGAACACAGCGCGGCGCTTGATGGACTTCTGCGCAGCAAGCTGCCGCAGGGTGCTGATGCGCTGCACCGCATCAGGAAGGGGGTGGTGCGCGGGATGGCCGCTTCCGAGCGACTGTTTTCCGATATTCATCGGGAACTCGCGTGATGGTGTCGACTTGTGGCGCGCGCGCCGGCTCGCGTTGGATCCCCATGCTGCTGGCGCCGTTCCAGTTCATCTTCGGCCTCATCTACTCCTGGGGTGCGATTGCACCGGCTGTCCATGCCCAGAGCGGCTGGTCCCTGGCGACTCTTGATCTGGCGTTCTCGCTGACGCCGCTGGCACTGTTGCCTGCCGTCGTCCTGGCCGGACACGGGCTGCGGCGGATGTCGCCCAGGGCGATGTTGGCGGCGGCGCTGGGCTGCTTCACGGTCGGCGGTGCCATCGGCCTGGCGTTCAGCGATTCGCTGCCCTTCATGCTCGGCTACAGCATCGTCGCACTGGGGATCGGCGCCGGGCTGTCCACGGCGGCTTGCATCGCCGTCGTTTCGCGCCTGTACCCGCAGCGCCGTGGCGTACTGGGCGGCGCACTGCTGGCCTTATACGGCATGTCGTCGGTGGTGAGCGCGCCCCTGTTCGAATCGCTCGATGGTCGTTTCGGCTGGCGCGTGGCGCTGGCTTTGCTGCTCGGCTTGTATGCCGCAGTGGGCTGGCTGGCTTGGGCCGGTCTGCCCGACCTTCCGGTCCAGGATGGGCACGGCACCGCTCGTGTCGGACTGCGGACCATGCTGGGCCATCGTTCCATGCGCTGGGCGCTCGCTCTCGTGTTGATCGGCGCTCCGCTCGGGTCTGCGTCGTTCGCCACGGTCGGGAATCTCACCCGTGAACTTGGCTTCGGCTCCGAATTCGCCCTCGTTGCGGTCTCTGCCATGGCAATCGGCAACGGTCTGGGCCGCCTGGGTTTCGGTGCGGTCGCCGATTTTCGGGGCGGACGCTTCAGCCGGAACGCAGTTCTGGCCGTCAACGCCCTGGCGGCGGCCATCCTGCTGGCCGC
>DAIAZB010000603.1 GCA_027443745.1 Thiomonas sp.
AAAAAGCACCGTGGATGTGGGGCACCGCGAGATTCAATACCGCAACACCGATCACCTGATATTCAACCGCGGCTGGGACATCCTGCTGCAAAAAACCGGCTACATCAACGAGGCAGGTCATTGCCTGGTGCTCAACGCCGTCGTGCAGGGGCGCAAGGTCATCGTCGTCCTGCTCGATGCCTGGGGTAAATACTCCCATTTCGGCGACGCCGAGCGTATTCGCAACTGGATGGAGACTTCAGGGCGTACCGTGCTGACACGGACCGATCCCCTGCCAGCCGACTCTTCCGTGCGACTGATTCGCACATCGGTCAACGAGTAAATTTCGGCCCAATCCTCAGTTGACGCGCCATGCGTTGCCGTGATGCGTGCGATACCCGGCAGGACGAGATTCGAGGGGCGCGCAGTGCTCGGTCAGCCTCGCTCCCAACTCAACGCCCCGCGGCGCCCCTATTCTTGGGCCTGTAGCCGAGTGCCCCGGATATGCTGGCTGCGGTATCGATCACCTTCTCGAGCCAATCCTCCTGCAGCCGGTCTGCCGGTGCCGAGAGCGACAGACCCGCAACCAAGTGCCCGCCATCGTCGTAGATACCTGCGGCCATGCAGCGCACGCCAAGTTCCAATTCTTCGTTGTCGCGTGCGTAACCCAACTGCCGCACGCGTGCCAGTTCACCTTCGAGTTGCGCAGCGCTGGTGATGCTGTTGCGCGTGTGACCAACCAGGCCGGTTCGCAAGGCGTAGGCTTTGACACGCAGCACGTCATCGGACGCCAGGAACAGCTTGCCGACGGATGTGAGATGCAAGGGGGCATGACCGCCCACTGTACGCACCACCTGCATGCCAGATCGCTCGCTGTAGGTTCGTTCGATATAGACAATCTCGTCGCCCTGTCGCATGCTGAGATTCACCGGTTGATGCGTTAGCCGATGCAATTCCCGCATGGGGCCCAGCGCGACATCGCGCACGCTCAAGCGCGCTTTCACCAGATTGCCCAACTCCAGCAGCCGCATGCCGAGCTGATAGATGCCAGGCTCGCAGCGATCGATCAGATGCCCGATGGCCATATCGTTCAGAATTCGGTGGGCGGTGGATGGATGCAGTCCTGTCCGCTCGGATATGGTTTTCAGTGGCATCGGCTCCGAATGCGCGGCCAAGACATCCAGGATGGCGAATATGCGCTCAATCACCTGGATGGTCGGCTGCTCGCGGTCGATGCTGGGTGAAGATGATCTCATCCTCACATTTTAGATGGCGAAATGAAGGCCTGTCATCTGAGAAAATGAGGGCCTCGCTGCAAGTCGCTCCACGCCTCTGGAGAACCCTTGCGCTGCTATGGTTTCGCATCGCCAACCACGGGTTCAGCGTTCCAGCGGAGGGCGGAAAACACCAGGGCATCCACCATGTGCTGGCCTCAGTCTAGCCCTCAGGCTGGCTGTCGAGTTCAGCCCGAGGACGTGACTGCAAGAAGGGAGCAGGAGAACGATGCTGAACAGGACGACTGGACGGGCGCGGGGCATGAGCAGGGTCCCGAGTGTTTGCGCTCAAGGCGCGGATTCCAGCCAGCGGCCATCGCGGAAGATCTCGTGAGGCTGGAAGCGCGATTTGTAGGCCATTTTCTCGCTCGTCGCGATCCAGTATCCCAGATAGGCATGCGGCAGATGCATGGCCCTGGCCTGCATGATTTGCCACAGCACGTTGTACGTGCCATAGCTGGCCCCCGCATTGTCCGGCTCGTAAAAGGTGTAGACGGCTGAAAGCCCGTCGGACAGCAGATCCACAATCGACACCATCTTGAGCTCGCCGCGCTGGTCTACCTGCGGCGCGGGTTCGCGAAACTCCACCAAGCGCGTGTTCACGCGACTTTGCAGCAGGAACTGGGTGTACTGGTCAATGCTGTCCTGATCCATGCCGCCGCCCGCGTGGCGCCGCGCCTGGTAGCGCAGATAAAGCTGGTAGTGCTCCGGCACGAACCCGAGCTTGAGCACCGTGGCTTCCAGATTGGCATGTCGCGCCCATATCCGGCGCTGGGTACGGTTGGGATGGAAGCGGTGCGCCAGCACCCGCAGCGGAATGCAGGCCCTGCAGTTGTCGCATTGCGGCCGGTACGTGAACAACCCGCTGCGGCGAAAACCGGCTTGCACCAGATTGGTGTAGACGTCGGCGTGGATGAGGTGGCTGGGCGTGGCCACTTGCGAGCGCGCCTGCAGTCCGGGCAGATAACTGCAGGGGTAACTGGCAGTCGAGTAGAACTGCAGCGTGGTGAACGGAAGCTCTTTCGGATGGGTCACAGCCAGGGGGCGCAGTCGCGCTGAAACTGCGGCCAATCATACTGCCACGAGGGCGGGCCGGGCTTGACCAGGGCTTGCCCGAGGATTTGCAGAAACATCGGCCGCGGCCATGGCCTTGCCCCCATGGCCGCGAGGTGCGCAGTCTGCTGCTGGCAGTCGATCGGGCCGAGCCGATGCCGCAGGCAAAAGCCGCACAAGGCCATGAGCAGGATCTTGGAGCCATCGTTCACACGGGTGAACATCGATTCCCCGAACACCATCTGGCCTCGCGCCACGCAATACAGCCCGGCGACGAGTTCGTTGGCGCACCAAAGCTCGAAACTGTGCGCCAGCCCGCGTGCGTGCAGCGCGCTGTAGGCTTCGACGATGGCGGGCACGATCCAGGTCCCGGCCGTATCGCGGCGCGGGGCGGCACAGGCCTGCATCACACGCCGGAAATCGCGGTCGACATGCAGGCTGAAATCCGCGCTGCCCATCACGCGCCGGGCCGATTGCCGCAGCGAGCGGCGCACCTTCAACTCGTGAGGCGCGAGCAGCATGCGAGGGTCGGGGCTCCACCACATGGGGGGTTCGCCTGGACCGAACCAGGGGAAAATTCCTCGGCCGTAGGCGGCCTCCAGGCTGTCGACGTCAACCCGCCCGCCAACCGCCAGAAGTCCCGGGAATGGCGTCTCTGCGGGCAGAGCCTGATCGGCTGGCGGGAATGGGTCGCCGGGACGCATACGGACGAGCGACCAGTTCATCGGATGGCGTGCACAGGTTCCAGCTGCCATGTGCAGCAGGTCGTTCTTGGGTGGGCAGACAGGGCGAGCATGCACTATTCTCGCTGCAAGCCTCGGATCTGAAATCCCGCTCCTGCCCCGCATTCGTCCACACCATCAGCCGTTCACTCCATCAGCCATGCCGCTCTACCAACTTGAAAACATACGCCCGCAGGTGGCTGCCGACGTCTTTGTTGCCGACACCGCCCG
>DAIAZB010000604.1 GCA_027443745.1 Thiomonas sp.
TCGGCCAGCAGCGCCAGGGCCTGGTCGCTGTGGCAGGCGAGCACGACATGGTCGAACCATTCGGTGCCCGCGTCCGTGCTCACCTCCACACCGACGTCGAAGCGCTTGATGCGCCGCACCGGGGTGTTCAGGCGCGTGTCCGGCAGGCGCTCGACGATGCGCTGCACATACTGCCGCGCACCGCCGCGAACCGTGAGCCACTGCGGCCGGTCGCGCACTTGCAGCAGCCCGTGGTTATGGCAGAAGCGCACCATCGTCGCAAGCGGGAAGGCCAGCATCTGCTCGGTGGGGCAAGACCAGATGCAGGCGGCCATGGGCAGGAAATACCACTGGGTGAAGGCCTCGCCGTAGCCGCCCTGGCGCAGAAAGTCGCCGACGCTGCGTGCGTCCCGGCCCGGGTCGCAGCCGGCCTCGGCCAGGGCCGTGGCTTCGCGGTTGAAGCGCAGGATGTCGCGCAACATGGACCAGAAGCGCGGACGCAGCAGGTTGGAGCGCTGGGCGAAGACCGAGTCGAGATTGGCGCCGCTCCACTCCAGCCGCCCGCCAGCCAAGGGCTGCTGCACCGAGAACGACATGTCGGACTCGGCGAGCGGAATATTCAGTTCTGCGAACAAGCCGAGCAAACCGGGGTAGGTGCGGCGGTTCAGAACCAGGAAGCCGGTGTCGACCGGATGGTGGATGCCGCCGACCGTGGCGTCCACCGTGTGCGTGTGGCCGCCGAAATACCCGCCGGCTTCGTACACGGTGAGCTGCGCCTGGTCCTTGAGTCGCCAGGCGGCAGCGAGACCGGCGATGCCAGAACCGACGATGGCGACGCGCATCACCCGCTCCTCGCGGGCGAAGGCGTGCGATGTCTGCCGGGTGGTGCGTCAGAGGGCGAAGTCGTCGGGCGGGCGGTCATGTCACAGTCCTCGGCATGGGATGGGAGCCGTCCATGCCCTGACGGGCGTCGTTGCGCGAGCTCCTTGTCTACGCATACGACTCGCTCTTGAAACTGGATTCAGCCGGCATCGACCGTGGCCCGTGAGAAGACGAGGCGCGCATAGGCCGAGTGGTTGTGAATGGACTCGAAGTTCTCCGATTCCACCGTGAAGGCGTCGACGCGGGCATCCTCCCGCAGGGCCAGGGCGACGTCGCGCACCAGGTCTTCGACGAACTTGGGGTTGTCGTAGGCGCGCTCGGTGACGTATTTCTCGTCGGGCCGCTTGAGCAGGCCCCAGAGCTCGCACGAAGCCGCGGATTCGGCCACGCGGATCAGCTCCTCCAGATGCATGTCGGCGTTCAGTTCGACCGCGAGCGTGAGATGGGAGCGCTGGTTGTGGGCTCCGTAGTTGGAAATTTCACGGGAACAGGGGCACAGGCTGGTGACCGGCACCTGCACGGTCTGGCGCAGCAGCGCCGGTTCGCCGGCACGACCCGCCGCATGCAGGGTGACCGCGTAGTCCATCAGGCTGCTCACGCCCGAGACCGGCGCGGTCTTGCGCATGAAATAGGTGAAGCTCAGCGTGATGTCACCGGCTTCGGCTCCGAGGCGGGCGAGCATGTCGGCCAGCAGGGCGCGCAGGCTGGTCGGTTCGAGCGCTTCGCCGGCGTGGGCCTCCAGCAGTTCGACGAAGCGCGACATGTGCGTGCCTTTCACCTCCGGCGGCAGCGCAACGTGGAGATCGTACGTGGCCACGCTGGGTTGGGTCGCGCCGTCCGCGGTGCGGATGAGCACCGGATGGCGCACACCCTTGACGCCCACATGCTGGATGGGCAGATTGCGGCGGTCCGGGGTGGCCTGAATGTCAGGCAGGGGGGCGGCTTTGCTGAACAACTTTTCCGGGGCATTCATCTGCGGTCCTTTCGACTTGCGGCGCGAAGCGCCTGGGGGTGCGTGGTGATTTCGAGTGTGTAGGGGCCTGCCGCACACACTCGCGCAAGGCCAGCCAGCGGCTGTCGGCACGGGCGCCGACCGACCCTTGCGGCCGCGGCCGGCTCGCCGACTTCAGCTCTTTTGCTTCAGCAGCGCCTGGACCTTGTCGACGAACTCCGTGTTCTCGGGGGTTGTCAGGCTGGAATACACGTTGACCACCTTGCCTTGGCGATCGATGAGGTATTTGTAGAAGTTCCACTTGGGTTGATCGCCCGTGGCCAGGATGAGCTTCTTGTAGAAGCTGTTGGGTTGGGGCTCGGTGACGTGCGAAGGCGCGAACATCGGGAAATTCACGTTGTAGGTGTCCTTGCAGAACGCGGCGATCTTGCTCGGATCCTTCATTTCCTGGTTGAAGTCGTTGGATGGGAACCCGAGCACCACCAAGCCTTCCGGCCCGTATTTCTTGTACATCGCCTCCAGCCCCTTGTATTGCGGGGTGAAGCCGCA
>DAIAZB010000605.1 GCA_027443745.1 Thiomonas sp.
TTACTTGAGAAGTCCCGCCCTCGCCTTGAAGTGGGCTGCCATGATCAGGAGTCGCAACATGTTGCTCAAGCGTCTGTCATCCGATGTGCAGTCCGAGGATCCATCGCAAGCCTTGTCCGGCCCATGGATCGCGCAGCTCAAGCGCAACTTGACGCATGCCTTGCCCACAGTCGATCGTCGTGCATTTCTTCGCCGCTCCGGCTTCGGTCTGGGCCTGGGTCTCGGCGCTGGATTGATCGGCTCGCAGTTGCGCCTGGTGCAGAAAGCCAATGCTGCAAACACTCTTGCCCCAGGCGCGCCGGGCAGTAAGGACGTGGTCACGCGACGCACGGTGTGCACCCATTGCTCGGTCGGCTGTGCTTCCGACGCGATGGTGGAGAACGGCGTCTGGGTGCGACAAAATCCGGTATTCGAGTCCCCCATCAATCTGGGCGCTCACTGCGCCAAGGGAGCCGCACTGCGCGACCATGGTCGGGGCGATCACCGCCTGCGCTACCCCATGAAGCTGGTGGACGGCAAGTATCAACGCATTTCATGGGACCAGGCGCTGCAAGAAATCACCGATCGGCTGGTGGGTATACGCCAGGAAAGCGGGCCGGATGCGCTGTTCGTCGTCGGATCGAGCAAGCACAACAACGAGCAGGCCTATCTATTGCGCAAGTGGGTGTCGTTCTGGGGCAGCAACAACTGCGACCATCAGGCGCGCATCTGCCACTCCACCACGGTGGCCGGCGTGGCCAACACCTGGGGCTACGGCGCCATGACCAACTCGTACAACGACATGGCCAATGCCAAGGTCGCGCTGTACATCGGCTCCAACGCCGCTGAAGCCCATCCGGTGTCCATGCTGCACCTGTTGCATGCCAAGGAAAACGGCTGCAAGGTCATCGTCGTCGACCCGCGTTTCACCCGCACTGCGGCCAAGGCCGACAAACATATCCGAATCCGCTCGGGCACCGATATTGCCTTCCTGTTCGGCGTGCTCTATCACATCTTCCAGAATGGCTGGGAAGATCAGGCGTATCTCGATGCCAGGGTCTGGGGCATGGATCAGGTGAAGCAGGACGTGATGGCGAAATGGGCGCCTGACAAGGTGGAGGAAGTTTGCGGCGTGGATGGCGACACCACCTTGATGGTGGCGCGCTGGCTGCACGAGAACAAGCCCGGCACCGTCGTCTGGTGCATGGGCCAGACGCAGCACACCATCGGCCATGCCATCGTGCGTGCGTCCTGCATCTTGCAATTGGCGCTGGGCAATGTCGGCAAGTCGGGCGGCGGCACCAATATTTTCCGCGGCCACGACAACGTCCAGGGCGCAACCGACGTCGGTCCCAACCCGGACTCCCTCCCTGGCTATTACGGGGTGATCGAGGGCGCCTGGAAACACTATGCCGGAGTCTGGGGCGTCGATTACGAGTGGATCAAGGGCCGCTTCGCACCGGGCATGATGACCAAGCCGGGCATGACGGTGTCGCGCTGGATCGACGGCGTGCTGACCCCCAACGATATGGTGGATCAAGGCCCCAACCTGCGCGCGCAGATTTTCTGGGGCCATGCGCCGAACTCGCAGACCCGTGGCCTGGACATGAAAAAAGCCATGGACAAGCTCGATCTGCTGGTGGTGATCGATCCCTACCCCTCGGCGACCGCCGCCATGGCGGCCATGCCTGGAGATGCCAAGGATCTCAATCCCCAACGCGCGGTCTACCTGTTGCCGGCCACCACCCAGTTCGAGACCTCGGGCTCGGTCACCGCATCCAACCGTTCGCTGCAATGGCGCGAGAAAGTGGTCGAGCCGATGTTCGAGTCGCGCACCGATCACATGATCATGACTCAGCTTGCCGACAAACTCGGCTTCGGCAAGGAGTTCGTGAAGAACTACAAGATGGTGCCCGGCAAGGGCGGCATGCAAGAGCCCGAAACCGAGTCCATCTTGCGCGAAATCAATCGTGGTGTCTGGACCATCGGCTACACCGGGCAAAGCCCGGAGCGCCTCAAGGCGCACATGCGCAATATGCATGTGTTCGACGTGAAAACCCTGCGTGCCCGCGGCGGCATCGACGCCGAAACCGGTTACAAGCTCGATGGCGAATACTTCGGCCTGCCCTGGCCCTGCTACGGCACGCCCGAGTTGCGCCATCCCGGCACGGCGAACCTGTACGACACCTCGCTCAACGTCATGCAGGGCGGCGGCAACTTCCGCGCCAATTTCGGCGTGGAGCGTGATGGCAAGTCGCTGCTCGCGGCCGATGGCTCCGCCTCGAAAGGCGCCGACATTCAAACCGGCTACCCCGAATTCGACTCCACCTTGCTGAAAAAACTCGGCTGGTGGGAGGAGCTTACCGAGACCGAAAAAAAGGCCGCCGACGGCAAGAACTGGAAGACCGATTCCTCGGGCGGCATCATCCGTGTGGCGATGAAAAACCACGGCTGCCACCCTTTCGGCAATGCGCGCGCCCGCGCCGTGGTGTGGAACTTCCCGGACCCCATCCCACAGCACCGTGAGCCCTTGTATTCCACCCGACCTGATCTGGTCGTGAAGTATCCCACCTACGACGACAAGAAAGTATTCTGGCGCCTGCACACGCTGTACAAGACGGTGCAGCAGCACAACATCGACATCGTCAAGCAGTTTCCGCTCATCCTCACCTCCGGCCGCCTGGTCGAGTACGAAGGCGGCGGCGACGAAACCCGCTCCACCCCCTGGCTGGCGGAGTTGCAGCAGTTCGCCTTCGTGCAAGTCAATCCGGCGGTGGCCAACGACCGCAACATCCGCGAAGGCGACGACGTCTGGGTCAGCACCCCAACCGGCGCACGCATCAGGGTGCGGGCGCGCGTGACCGAGGCCGTGGATCGCTCCACGGTGTTCATCCCCTTCCACTTTGCCGGACACTGGCAGGGCAAGGATCTGCGTCAGTTCTACCCGGAGGGCGCGGCACCGATCGTGCTTGGCGAGGCGGTCAACACGGCAACCACCTATGGCTATGACGCCGTGACGATGATGCAGGA
The DNA here is from genome assembly GCA_027443745.1 of Thiomonas sp. Next base: position 3,010 of record DAIAZB010000605.1, read on the forward strand.
AAGCAAAACCACCGTGTGCCAACTCGAACGCGCTTGAGGCCCCACGCTCATCAAGGCAAGTCCAACGGAGACGACCATCATGGCCCGTATGAAATTCATTTGTGACACCGAGCGCTGCATCAATTGCAACGGCTGCGTCACCGCCTGCAAGAACGAGAACGAAGTGCCCTGGGGCGTCAATCGCCGCCGCGTGGTCACCATGAACGAAGGCGTGCCGGGCGAGAAATCCATTTCGGTGGCCTGCATGCATTGCTCCGACGCGCCCTGCATGGCGGTGTGCCCGGTGAGTTGCTTCTACCGCACGCCCGAAGGCGTGGTGCTCCACGACAAGGATGTGTGCATCGGCTGCGGCTACTGCTCCTACGCCTGCCCCTTCGGGGCACCGCAGTTTCCCGCCAACGGCGAATTCGGCCTGCGCGGCAAGATGGACAAATGCACGTTTTGCGCCGGCGGTCCTGCGCCCAACGGCTCGGAAGAACAATTCAACGAATACGGCCGCGACCGCCTGGCTGAAGGCAAGCTGCCGATCTGCGCCGAGATGTGCTCGACCAAAGCCTTGTTGGCAGGTGACGGCGAAGTTGTTGCCGACATCCTTCGCGACCGCGTGCTGCATCGCGGCGGTGGTGCCGAGCTGTGGGGTTGGGGCACCGCGTATGGCAAGGGTGAAGCCCACGCGCCGCAGCCGGCCGCGGCCAGTCAGGGGTCCCAATCATGAACCCGAGACGTTACCTCCGTGCGCTGGCGACGCTGCTGGCCTTGTTCGCACTCGGCGCATGCGGCCAGAAACCGCAAACCCTGACGCAGACCGGCGCCCCGGCCTCCGAGGCGCCGTGGATGGGGGGCAAGCCGGCCTTCACCGCGTCCGGCTGGAAAGTGGGTGATCAGGCAAGCTGGCAGCGCGAAATCGACCGCCGCGCCCAGGCCCAGAACGAATACGTGCGCATGCGCTGACCCAGCGGAGGGCATGATGTCCAGACCATTCCTTGTTCCGGCCTCGACGCCGTGCCGCGCAAGATCCTGGCACGCTTCCTCCGGTGTTGTGCTTTTCGCTGCGCTGTTTGCCGCCTTGTGGATCGTTTTGCTCCTGTCTCCAACCGGA
>DAIAZB010000606.1 GCA_027443745.1 Thiomonas sp.
CCGCGCAGCAAGGGGGTGTGCGCAAACACCATGGCCTGCGCGGCAAAGGCCAGACCGTCCCGCGGTGGCGTCTTGCCGGCGAAGCGCAGGGCGCCACAACGCGGCGCGTCGAGTCCGTGAATCAAGCGCAGCAGGCTGGTCTTGCCGGCGCCGTTGGGTCCCACCAGCGCGGTGATGCCGCCGCGCTCGAGTTGCAGGTCGAGGCCATGCAAGATCCAATGCGCGCCACGACGCAGGCCCACGCCCTGTAGGGTGATGGGGAAGAGCGACGCCTCGTTCATCGCCGCTCTCTCTTGCCGCTACGCGCTGTTGCACGGCGAGTGCGCCTGCCCTCGGGGCGGTTTCGCGACTGTCTCATGCGCCCTCCCCGTACCGCGCCGCCGCTTGCTGGCGCAGCAGCGCGGCAGCGGCATTGACCAGCAACACCAGCGCCATCAGGACCGTGCCCAGCGCCAGTGCCAGCGGCAGGTCACCCTTGCTGGTTTCCAGCGCGATGGCGGTGGTCATGGTGCGGGTGTAGCCCTCGATATTGCCGCCTGCGATCATCACCGCGCCCACCTCCGACACCGCCCGGCCGAATCCGGCGAGCGCGGCGACCATCAGCGCATGGCGGCAGTCCCACAACAGCCAGCGCATGCGCTGCAGGGCCTGCAGGCGCAGCGAACGCAGCGTGTCGCCGTGCAGTCGCCAGGACTCGGCCACGATCTGTCGCGTCACGGCGGCAATCAGCGGCGTGGGCAGCAGGGCTTGCGCCAGAATCATCGCCGGCACCGAAAACAGCAATCCCAGATCCCCCAGGGGCCCGCTGCGCGACAGCAGCAGATACACCAGCAAACCGACGATCACCGAGGGCAGGCCGAGCAGGCTGTTGAGCAGCGCCACCAGCACACCGCGCCCGGCAAACGCATGCACCGCGAGCCATGCTCCCAGCGGCAGGCCGAACAGCAAACCCAGCGCAACGCTGGCGCCGCTGACGCGCAGCGAGACGCCGACGATGTGCCAGGTGGCCGCATCGCCTGTGGCCAGCAGTTGCCAGACGAGAGAGAGCATGAGGTGATGTCAGAACGCAGCGATGAACATCTGAATACTAACGGTTACCAGAAGAAGCATTCGCGTTGAACGGTGGCCTGGGCCGCGCAACTCCCAGGGCCCGTTCACGCTCAGCTTGCAGCCGCGCCGGGTGTGTTGAACGCCACAAGCGGACGGCGTCGTGGCCATGCGCCGCCCAAGGCCTCCGGCTCGAAGGGCTGTCTCCAGGCCGGGCTGCCGGGGCGTCGTCGGGGTGAGGGCAAGGTAGGCCGCTTGCCCACACCCTCCGCCTTGCATCCATCCGCACCAGGAGACAACGCGGGTGCAGACAGAACTTGAACAGTTCCTAGTCCGCCAGCAACGCCAGGCGCAGGATCTCGGCGCTGTAATGCCGCGCCACTTCGGTGGTGAAGCGGTCGAAATCCAGGTGAGCGTCGGCGTCGGCGCGGTCGGAGATGCTGCGCACCGCGGCAAAGGCGACGCCATAGTCGGCGCACACCTGGGCCACGGCAGCGCTTTCCATGTCTACCGCCAAGGCATCGGGCAGGGCTGCGCGCAGATGCAGCGCTTCAGCCGCTCCGCTGACGAAGCGGTCGCCGCTGAGCAACAGTCCGTGATGCACCCGCGGGGCATTGATGCCCAGAAATTTCAGGCGTGTCGATGCGGCGGCGCCCTGCGAATCCCAGGCGATGGCGGC
>DAIAZB010000607.1 GCA_027443745.1 Thiomonas sp.
GCAGCCGCTGGCCACCGGCTTCATGCCGACCGCGCGCAGGCCGGCGCCGCGCAGCGCGTGCAGCAGCGCCACGCTGGCGTAGGTCTTGCCGATACCGGTATCGGTGCCGGTGATGAAAACGCCACACGAAGACATCAGCGGCTCAAGCGAATGCGGTAACGCTTGAGAATGGGTCCGACAAAGGCCAGTAAACCGTATGAAAAGCCTGGCAGCGTCAGCCACAAGTCCGTGCGCGCGGGAACCAGCAGAGCCAGCAAAGTGGACACCAAGCCCACGCCACTAACGTAGCACCAGAAGACCGTCCGGATGCGCGGATCGCTGCCTCGCTCGCGTGGCCTACCGGTGAAGGACCGCGCCGAATCCGCGTACAGCCAAGCGAGGGTAGCCGCCAGCGTGGCATAGGACAGGCCATACACAATAAACAGGCTCTTGAGATCCCAGGCCGTGCGCACCTCGAAACCCGTCGGCAGCCATCCCCCCGTGAGCAGGCTGGCGAGGCTAGCGAACACCATGTGCAGCGGATACACGAAGATCAGAGCCAGGAAAACGAAGACCAGCGAGAGCTGCAGACTGCGATGGTCCACCCGTCCGGCGTGCCGCCGCCAGTTGACGTGCCCGCGCCAGAAGAATGCCAATTGCGCGAAACTCATCCCGAAAGCGGGTACGTTCTTCAGTGCCATCACGAGGTCGGTGGTGGAGTGCGGGACACCGCCGCCGCCGATCAGCAGCAGGGTCACCGCGAAGGCGAAGGCACCGTCGACAAAGTAATCCAGCCGCGCGGCTTCGACGTGCTCGGGATCATGGGATTCGGTCATCGCAAGATCCTCCAGACCATGGCCGGTGCGGTGATAATAGCCAGTCCATCCATACAGTTACTGGGTCATCGTGTTCCAGACCGCCCACATCGATGCCAACGATAAGCCTGCGCTTTATGCTGCATTGGAGGCACAAATACGCCACCTGCTGGCCGGCGAGCACGACCTGATCGCCAACGCCGCCAACTTCGCGGCGCTGGTCTGGCAGCAGGTGCCGGCCATCAACTGGTGCGGGTTCTACCTGCTCAAGCCCGATGGCGACCTGCTGGTCGGCCCGTTCCAGGGCAAGCCCGCCTGCGTGCGCATTGCCATCGGACGCGGTGTATGCGGCCACGCCGCCGCCACGCGGCGGACGCAGGTGGTGGCCGACGTCAATACGTTTTCCGGACACATCGCCTGCGATGCCGATTCGCGCAGCGAAATCGTGGTGCCGCTGTTGCGCGCGGACGGTGCTCTGCTCGGCGTGTGGGACGTGGACAGCCCCGAGCCGGGGCGTTTCGATGCCGAGGATGGGGACGGCATGGAGGCGCTGTGCCGGGTGTTCATGGCCAGCATCGGCTGAGAATCCGCGAGCGAACGCCTTTGCCGGACACAGCCAGGGCCGGCCCGGCAGCGGCACGCAATCCATGCGCGGGTTCTGGGCGGCGTTCAGACGTTGCGGGATGGCGCCGCCAGCATCGCGGCCAGCGCGCCGCGCGCTTCGTCAAGACCGGTGCCGGCGGGTGCGGAAAACGCCTGCACGGAGAGCACGCCACCGATCTCCTGCAGCGCGCGCCGCACCTGCAGCAGCGTTTGCGCGCACTGGCCGCGGCCCAGCTTGTCGGCCTTGGTCAACAGCACGTGGCAGGGCAGGGCGCAGGCGGCGCAGAAGGCCAGCATCTGCGTGTCGAAGGGC
>DAIAZB010000608.1 GCA_027443745.1 Thiomonas sp.
CCCCTGACCTGAACCAGCTGCGCTACGTGTTCGACGCCGTGGCGCAGATTCGCCGCGCCCTGGTGCAAAGCGGCACCCAGCGCGTGCCGCTGATCGGCTTCTCCGGCAGCCCCTGGACCCTGGCCTGCTATATGGTGGAGGGCCGCGGCAGCGACGACTGGCGCGCCACCAAGACCCTGCTGTACTCGCGCCCGGACCTGATGCACCGCATTCTGGCGGTCAACGCCGACGCCGTGGCCGCCTATCTCAACGCCCAGATCGATGCCGGCGCGCAAGCGGCCATGGTGTTCGACTCCTGGGGCGGCGCGCTGGCCGACGGCGCGTTCCAGGAATTCTCCCTGGCGTACAGCCAGCGCGTCATCGCCCAGCTCAAGCGCGAGCATGAAGGCCACAAAGTGCCGGTGATCCTGTTCACCAAGGGCGGCGGACCGTGGCTCGGCGCCATGAGCCACAGCGGGGCGGACGCGCTGGGCGTGGACTGGACCGTGAACCTCGGCCAGGCGCGCGCCCAGGTCGGCCACCGTGTCGCACTCCAGGGCAATCTCGATCCCAGCATCCTGTTCGCGCCCCCGCAAAAAGTGGCCGAGCAGGCGCGCGCCGTGCTCGACAGCTTCGGCACCATAGGCCCGGGCGAAGCCGTGGGCCATGTGTTCAACCTGGGCCACGGCATTTCGCAGTTCACGCCACCCGAGCATGTCAGCGCCCTCGTCGAGGCCGTGCACAACCACAGCCGCACGCTGCGCCGTTGAGCCGACGGGCTGGTCGGCGGCGCTCCGTTGAAGGGGCCTGCCAGCCCATTCGCGGCCGGGTCTTGCGGCCGGGTTTTGCGGTAAATGTCAGGCCGATGCAAGCCACGATGTCAAGATCGGTGCGTTCTTATGCACAATTTTCGATACCATGCATCGCAGCAAACAAATCACAGGCGAAACTTGAAGTTACATCAGTTAAGTCATTGATTATTCATAATTATTGTCACCAAAAATAGCGCCGCCTGAATTTGCCCACAAATTTATCCACAACCCGGAGATGCGGCTGGGCACGGACTATTCACAAAGTTATGCACAGCATGGCTTGACAAGTTCTCAAACCTCCGGGGCCCCGAAAAGGCTTTGCGCCGCATGCGAGTCAACACTCACTTAACCGCGGCCCCTGACCTCGAGTTTCGTGGTTAACCCTGGTGCCGAACCGCCGCCCGACCCTCGCCTCCACCTCGCCATGACCCTGCATCGCATTGCGGTGGACGCCCCACTTTGGGATGCGCTGGACTACCTCCATGCGGGGACGTTGCCGCGCGGCTGCCTGGTGCGGGTGCCGCTCGGGCGGCAAAACGTCTTGGGCGTGGTGCTGGGCCCTGCCGAGAACAGCACGGCGCCCGAGGCGTCGCTGCGCGCCGTGAGCGAGGTCGTGTCTGCCGTGCCTGCGCTGGATGCCCTCTGGCTGGATTTGCTGCTGTTCGCCGCGACTTATTACCAGCGCCCCCTCGGCGAACTCATGGCCGCCGCCCTGCCCACCTGGCTGCGCCACCACGGTGCCGCTGCGGCCGCCAAACGCGTGATCGCCGGACATCAGCGGCGCGAACCCCAGGCGTTTCGCCTCACGCCGGCGGGCGACGCGGCACTGGCGCAGCAACTGTCCCCGCGCCATGTGGCCTTGTGGCGCTTGGCCGCAGCGCTGGGGCTCAAGCCCCTTCAAGCCAGCGGCGCCCCGAATGCGGCATCAACACAGGCCATCATTCAGCAGGATGCCGCGCCCCCGCCGCTGCAACTCGACGCGGCGCGCAGGCTGCACCCCAAGGCCGCCGCCCTGCTGCGCGACTGGGTCGTGCAGGGCTGGGTGGACGCGGTACCGGACGCCCCCCAAGGCCGGGTCCGAAACCTTGTGCACAGCGCGTGGCCGCAATCTCCTGCGCCCCCTGCACTGCAAGCCGCACAGCAAGCCGCGGTCGATGCCGTCTGCGCGGCCCGGGGCTATGCGACCTTCCTGCTGTTCGGCGTCACCGGCAGCGGCAAGACCGAGGTGTATTTGCAACTCGTCGCGCATGTTCTGGCGCAAAACCCGCAGGCGCAGGTGCTGGTGCTCACGCCCGAGATCAACCTCACTCCGCAGTTGGTGCAGCGCTTTGCCGAACGTTTTCCCGGCGAACAGCTTGCGGTGCTGCACAGCGGCCTGGCCGAAGCCGAGCGCTTTGACCACTGGTTCGCCGCCCACAGCGGCGCGGCGCGCATCGTTCTGGGCACGAGGCTGGCGGCACTGGCCTCGCTACCCCAACTGGCGCTGTTGGTGGTGGACGAGGAGCACGACGCCTCCTACAAGCAGCAGGAAGGCGCACGCTACTCGGCGCGCGACCTGGCGGTGTGGCGGGCGCGGCAACGCGGCATCGCCGTGGTGCTGGGATCAGCAACGCCTTCGCTCGAGAGCTGGCGCGCGGCGCAGCGTGGCCGTTACCACCTGCTGGAACTGCCCGGACGCGCCAGCGGCAGCCTGCCGGCGGTACGCCTGCTGCACGCCGGCCAGGATCCGCTGCTGCGTCAGGGCGGACTCATCGGCCAGGTGCTGTTCGATGCGATCGGGCAGCGCCTGGCGCGCGGCGAGCAAAGCCTGTTGTTCCTCAACCGCCGTGGTTACGCGCCGGTGATCCGCTGCCCGGATTGCGGCTGGCTGAGCGACTGTCCGCATTGCGACGCCCACCTCGTCTACCACCGCACCGACCGCAGCCTGCGCTGCCACCACTGCGGCCACCGCGCCGCCGTGCCCCGCGCCTGCCCCGATTGCGGCAGCCTCGATCTGCAACCGCTGGGGCGCGGCACGCAGCGCGTGGAGGAAGCGTTGGCCGTGCTGTTCCCGCAAGCGCGCATTGCCCGCATCGACGCCGACACCGCGCGGCGCAAGGGGGCGGCACAGGCCGGCTTCGCGCAGATGCACGCGGGCGAAGTGGACATTCTGGTCGGCACGCAGATGATCACCAAGGGCCACGACTTCCAGCGCGTCACCCTGGTGGCCGCGCTCAACCCCGACGCAGGGCTGTTCACCCACGATCTACGCGGCCCCGAGCGCCTGTTCGCCCAGCTGATGCAGGCCGCCGGCCGCGCCGGCCGCGCCGGCGCCCCCCTGGCGGACATCGCCGGTCACGCCGTGGCCCCGTCGTCAGCCCCGGAGATGGTGGTGCAGACCGCTTACCCCGAACACGGGCTCTACCGTGCCCTGGTGGCGCATGACTATCCGGGTTTTGCCGCGCAGGAGCTGCAGGAGCGCATGCATGCAGGCATGCCACCGTTCAGCTACCAGGCGCTGCTGCGCGCCGAACACAAGAGGCCCGACGTGCTCGAAGCGTTTCTGGCGCAAGCCATCGAGCTTGCAGCGGCAATCTCCGGGCCCCTTGCATGCGGCTTGATGGTCTACCCACCGGTACCCGCCAGTCTGGCACGGGTTGCGAACGTGCACCGCCAGCATGTGCTGGTGGAAGGCGGCGACCGCGCCGGCCTGCAGGAGTTTCTCCAGCATTGGCGCAGCGCCTTGCAACATGCCAAGGCCCGTGTCCGCTGGGCCATCGACGTCGACCCGACCGAGTTCTGACGACGGCGGCTCGCCCCATCGCCCGCGCCGGGCAGGCGGCAGCTGGATGCAAGGGCCACGAACGGCAGGCACAATCAGACAGCAAGCTGCCGGCCTTGTCGGATGGCCGGCCGGCATGTTCCCGGCCTGATCCGGACTGGCCTGCTTTTTGCAAGCTCGTTGGGACCATTCCCGGATTCCCCGAAAGCTGGTCACGAGCGAACCATGCCTGACTTCGACGAGATGCACGCGGCCGATGGCGCCGTGCGGCCCCATTACGCCGGCTATGACCAGTGGCTCGGAGCACAGCCGCCGCTGGCGATGCAGGCCAAGCGCGAGGAGGCGGAGCTGATCTTTCGCCGCGTCGGCATCACCTTCGCGGTGTATGGCGACGACGCCGGCACCGAGCGCCTCATCCCCTTCGACCTGATTCCGCGCATCATCCCG
>DAIAZB010000609.1 GCA_027443745.1 Thiomonas sp.
CAGCGCTTCGGCCGGAGTCGTCGCCAGCATCGCGTTCTGCGCGTCCGACAGGCTGCCCAGTCGATGGCCGGACTGCGAGCCGATGACCACCCCGCTACCGCCCTGGCTGATGACCGCGCCGAAGGCTTCGAGCACGAGGGCAGTGCCGTATAAATCCACCTTGAGGATGACGGTGGGGGTGGCCTGCGAGGGTGACACCCCTGCGGTATGGATCACGCCCATGACGTCGCCGATGGCGGTGGCGGCCTGCACCAGCACCTGCACCGACTCGCGCGATGCGACGTCCACGACCGTGGTGCTCACGGTGTAGCCGGCATTGCGCAAGACCCGTGCCGCGGCGTCGGCATGTTCCGCGCGCAGATCGGCCAGCAGAATGTGTTTCGCCACCCCAACCCGGCGGGCAATGGCCTGGCCGATGGATCCGGCCCCGATGACGGTGATGACCTGGTTCACTGGATGGCTTTCAGCGACGCCATGTCGATGACGAAGCGGTACTTCACGTCACTGCGCAGCATCCGCTCGAACGCGGTGTTGATGTCCTGCATGCGAATGACCTCGATGTCCGCGCTGATGCCCTGCTGCGCGCAAAAGTCCAGCATCTCCTGGGTCTCGCGAATGCCGCCGATCAGCGAACCCGCCACCGCCTTGCGCTGCATCACCAGCGGCGCGGTGTTGAGCATCGGCTCCAGCGGCCCGAGATAACCCACCAGGACCAGCGTGCCGTCGGTGGTCAGTGTGGGGATGTATGGGTTGACATCGTGCACATAGGGCACGGTGTCGATGATGAGATCGAAGCGCCCCCCACTGGCCTGCATCTGCGCCGCATCGGCGGACAGGACGATGTGGTCGGCCCCCAGGCGGCGGGCGTCGGCCTCCTTGCCTGCGGAGCGGGTGAACAGCGTGACCTCGGCGCCGAGCGCCTTGGCCAGCTTGAGGGCCATATGGCCGAGACCGCCCAGCCCGACCACGGCAACCCGGCTGCCCGCACCGACATGCCAGTGGCGCAGCGGCGACCAGGTGGTGATCCCCGCGCACAGCAGCGGCGCGGCACCGGCGAGGTCCAGCCCTTCGGCAATGCGCAGCACGAAATCCTGCGAGACGACGACGCGCTCCGAGTAGCCGCCGTAGGTCATGCGGCCATCCTGCGGATCGGTCGCGTTGTAGGTGTAGGTGGCCTGGTTGTCGCAGTACTGCTCCTGCCCCTTGGAGCAGGAGGCACAGCCGCCACAGGAGTCGACCATGCAACCCACGCCGACGGCGTCACCCTGGCGAAAGCGCGTCACCGCCGACCCGACCTCGACGACACGCCCGATGATCTCGTGTCCAGGAACCATGGGATAAACGGCGTTCCCCCAGTCATTGCGCGCGTTGTGCAGATCGGAATGGCACACCCCGCAGTAGAGGATGTCAATCGCCACGTCCGCGTCGCGCAGGCTGCGGCGGTCGAAGCGGAACAGTCCCAGCGGCTGCTGGGCAGACAAGGCGGCGTAGCCGCGAACGGTCAGGGACATGATGGGTGGCTTCATCGTTGACGATACCCACACTCTAGGAGCTCAGGTTTATCTTGATAAGGTGGAATAATCGGCATGAGCTTATGAA
>DAIAZB010000610.1 GCA_027443745.1 Thiomonas sp.
CGTCACCCCGGCAGCGACGCCACTCGCGGCTCCCAGGCACCACGTCGACATCGATCTCGCCACGCTGCGAGACGCCTGCTATCTCGTGCCGGGCGCTCCGCGCTCGCGCCTGCTCGACGAATTCCGCGGCGTCAAGCGCCCTCTCCTGGCGAATGCCCAGGGCAGCAAGACCGCCGAGGCGGTTGACCGTGGCAATCTCATCATGATCACCAGCAGTCTGCCCGGTGAGGGCAAGACGTTCACCTCCATCAACCTGGCGATGAGCATGGCCATGGAGATGAATCACAGCGTGCTGCTGGTCGACGCCGACGCCACCCGCATGGCCGCGGCCCAGCGCCTGGGAATCACCGCCCCGCGACGCGGCCTGATCGATCTGCTGCTCGACCCCGCACTCGACCTGTCCGAGGTCGAACTCGCCACCAACGTGGACAAACTCACGTTTTTGCCCGCTGGCACGCAGGACGAGCGCGCCACCGAGATTTTCAGCAGTCAGGCCATGGCGGCATTGCTCAACCGCCTGGCCGCGCATCAGCAGGATCGCATCGTCATCTTCGACTGCCCGCCGCTGCTGCCCTCGGCAGAAGCGCGGGCCCTGGCGCCGCAAATGGGCCAGATCGTGCTGGTGGTTCATGCCGGCAAGACCCATCAGGGCTCGGTGCAGCAGGCGCTTGCCATCCTGGAAGAAAGCCCCATCGTCATGACCCTGCTGAACCAGTCGCGCACGCCGGCGGCATCGTCGCCCTACGGCTATTACGCGTACTGACACGCGTCTTGAATCGCGCACTGACGCCACCCAACTTGCCGTCGATGTAGCCAAGCGCCGCGACCCGTGCGCGGCGCTTGGCATGTCACCCCCCGGCGCGGCGCCTGCGCCGGCCGTTTCACCCTATTCGGGGGGCACAAATCCACGGGCTCGGCTTCTAGACTCGACGCTCATCGATCCCACCACGCCGTTGTTGTTCATTCCGGTTTTTCCTGCCCCAGCCATCCGACTCGAACGTCGCATCCGACACCCGTTTGAGCGTCTCGCGCACCACCGCCAAGATGCCCGGCAGCCAAGGCAATGCCATGACCGACCACCAAGCTCCATCCGCCAGCGCACCGCGAACCGTCACTGACGTGTTCGCGCGGCTCGCGCTGCGACATGCCGATACCCCGGCCCTGGTGCATGGCGCTCAAACCCTGAATTACGCGCAACTGCAAGCGCGCGCGGATGTGCTGGCCCAACGTCTGCGCGCCTGCGGTGTGCTGCCGGCCTGCGTGGTTGGCGTGGCGCTGCCGCGCTCGGCCGACAGCATCGCCACCTTGCTGGCCATCCTGCAGGTCGGCGCTGCCTACCTGCCGCTCGATCCGGCCTATCCCGTCGAGCGCACCAGCCACATGCTGCGCGATGCCGGCGCCGGCCTCGTCATCACCCAGGCCGCACATGCCGAACGGTTCGCGGCATATGCCCCACTGCTGGTGCTTGATGCCGCGCAAGCCAACCCCCCACCGCGCGCGCTGGTGCTGCCGCCGCAGGCCGTGGCGCTGGCCTACATCATGTACACCTCGGGCTCGACCGGCCTGCCCAAAGGCATCGGCATCCCGCACACGGCCATTCTGCGTCTGGTGACCGAGCCCAACTACATGCGCCTGGGGCCTGACACCCGCATGCTGCACGCCGCCCCTTTGGGGTTCGACGCCTCCACGCTTGAAATCTGGGGGCCGCTGCTCAACGGCGGCATGTGCGTGCTGCACGACGAAGACCTGCCGACACCGGCCGGCCTGGCCCGCACCATCGGCACGCATGGCGTGAACACCGCCTGGCTCACCGCAGCGCTGTTCAACGCCGTGATGGACGACGACCCCGAACACTTGCGCGGCCTGACACAACTGCTCACCGGCGGCGAGGCGCTGTCGGTGCGTCACGTGCGCCGTGCGCTGCAGGCCCTGCCCGAGGTGCGCCTGATCAACGGCTACGGCCCCACCGAGTGCACCACCTTCTCCACCGCCTTCACCATCCCGCACGATCTGCCTGCGGACGCCCGCAGCATCCCCATCGGCAAGCCGATCAACGCCACGCAGGTGCATGTGTTGGGCGCAGACCTGACCGAGGTTGCGGCGGGGGAAGCGGGTGAACTGTTCGTCGGTGGAGCCGGGCTCGGCACCGGCTATCTCAACCGGCCCGAACTCACCGCCGAACGCTTCATACCCAACCCCTTTGGCGCGGCCGGCGAGCGTCTGTATCGCACCGGCGATCTCGTGCGCCGACTGCCCGACGGCAACCTCGACTACCTCGGCCGTGCCGACACCCAGGTCAAGATTCGCGGCTTCCGCATCGAGCTGGGCGAGGTCGAGGCTGCGCTCGCCGCGCATCCTGCCGTCAAATCCTGCGCCGTGATCGCGCGCAAGGACGCTGCCGGCAACACACGCCTCGTCGCCTACGGCGTTGCTGGCGGCCAGGCCCCGAACAGCGCGGACTTGCGCGCCCTGCTGGCCAAGCGCCTGCCCGACTACATGCTGCCGGCCGCCTTCGTCTGGCTGCCCGCCCTGCCCATCACCACCAACGGCAAGCTCGACCAGCAGGCGCTGCCCGAGCCGCCAAGCACTCGCCCCGACCTGACCAACCCCTACCAAGCCCCTCAGGGCGAAGCCGAACAGCGCGTCTGCGATGCCTTTGCCCAGGCCCTGGGCCTGCAACAGGTAGGGCGACTGGACAATTTTTTCGACCTCGGCGGCAACTCGCTGCTGGTGCTCAAGGTGTTGTCGCTGCTGGGCGATGCGGCATGCAGGCTGGGCACCCATGC
>DAIAZB010000611.1 GCA_027443745.1 Thiomonas sp.
CCGTCGAGCTTACCGGAGAACAGCGCAACCAGCGAAGTGCCTGGGCAGTAGCCACCGATGGCCATGCCTGCACCGATGCCCACGCCGCCCAAGGTGCTGCCCCAGATGAAGACGGAAGGCACGAACATGTCGTTGACGACATTCACCAAGCCCAAGCCTTGCATCAGATACAAGCCCCCGGACGCCACGATGATGGCGGTGAACATGACCTTGAACACGGCCCAGTCCTTGAAACGCAACTGCGCCGTGAGTTTGCAGCCGCTGCCAAACCCGGCGTTTTCCAGCACATAGCCGAAGACGATGCCGAGGATGATGCCCGAAAATGGTCCGGTGTAACCGAGAGGGAGGCTCATGTCCACAGTCCTTTCGTCATTTGACCGAACACGATGCCGGCGAGGAAAAATCCGATGAGGAAGAGAAAGCCCGCAGCAGCCAGCGTCGCAGACCCGGACAGGCCCATACCGCTGGTGCAACCCAGGGCCAGACGCGCACCGAAGCCCGCTGCAACCCCACCGGTGAGTGCCAGCACGAGGCGCATACTGCGCCCAGCTTGCACGGGTCCGTCAACCTGGAGCTTGAAGCGTCCAGCCAGCACGCTGCCGATGAGGGCGCCAATGGCCAGGCCGACCACCTCCCAGACGATCCAGCGGTTCAGGCCGGCATCGAACAGGCCATGCAAATAGGTGTGCTGCGCGACGATGGCGGGGTCGATCCGGCCAGCCACGGCGGCCGTGGCCAGGGTGGTCGCTCCAGTGACACCGTAGCCATTGCCGGTGGCGATGAAGGTGGCCAGGAGCCCCAAGCCGAGGATCACACCGGCGACATAGGGATTCCAAAGGGGGCGTGGGGTTCGCATGATCGTGTCTTCCTCCTGGGATGCGTGTGAAATTGCGCTTGGCCAAATGTCCTCGAACTGGATTGGCCCGTTTGGGGAACTGGGTTGAGTATAGATAGGTTCCAATCATGCCTCCTGGAGTATTAGGGTTTCTCCAGGGTAGGGCAAACACGCACTTGGATTCACATGGTTTGACCGATGTCAATGCTTCCTCCATGCTTGCGATGCGGATGGGGTGCCGAGAGTTGTCACAGTGGATAAGCTTCACAAGCCGGTTGGACGCCGGATTGCGACAAGGTTGGCCGTCTCACCAGGCCCAAGGACAACGCGAATGGGTCGCATCGTTTCGCGCAGCATTCTGAGTGCGTCGATGGTGGGGCGTTTGCGCGCTGTGGCGTCCGACTTGAGCGAACAAAACGGGTTGATCGACGGAGGCAACAACATATGGCACATATCGTCGTTTTAGGGGCTGGTATCGGCGGCATGCCCGCCGCCTACGAGGCCCGCGCTCTGCTGGGAAATGAACACAAGATCACGGTCATCAATACCGTGGATTACTTTCAGTTCGTTCCCTCGAATCCCTGGGTCGCGGTGGGTTGGCGCAAGCGCGAGGAAGTCGTGTTTCCGATGCGTCCGTATCTCGAGCGCAAGGGCATTGACTTCGTCGCGCAAGCCGCCACCGACATCGATGCGGCCGGCAACACCATCACGCTGCAGAACGGTGACACCGTCCATTACGACTACCTGTTGATCACCACCGGCCCGAAGTTGTCGTTCGAGGAGGTGGAGGGTTCCGGCCCCAATGGCGGATACACCCAGTCGATTTGCACCATCGACCACGCCGAGAAATGCTACGAGGACTTTCAGAAGCTGTGCGACAGCCCAGGCCATGTCATCGTCGGTGCCATGCCGGGGGCAAGTTGCTTCGGGCCCGCCTATGAGTACACCATGATCCTGGACGCGGCCTTGCGCAAGAAAAAACTGCGCAGCAAGGTTCCCATCACCTTCGTCACGGCCGAGCCCTACATCGGGCACCTGGGGCTGGACGGCGTGGGCGATTCCAAGGGCATCATGGAGCACGAATACCGCGACCATGACATCCGCTGGATCACCAACGCCAGGACCACCAAGGTCGAGGCCGGCAAGATGTTTGTCGACGAACTCGACATGCAAGGCAATGTCGTGAAGAAGCATGAACTGCCCTTCAAGCACGCCATGATGCTGCCGGCCTTCAAGGGGGTCGATGCCGTGGCCAAGGTCGACGGTTTGTGCAATCCGCGTGGCTTTGTCATGGTCGACGGTTTCCAGCGCAACCCGAAATACAAGAACATCTATTCGGCCGGCGTGTGCATCGCCATTCCTCCCGTGGGCCCGACCCCGGTGCCCTGCGGCGTGCCCAAGACCGGCTACATGATCGAGTCCATGGTCACGGCGGTGGTCCACAACATCCAGGAAGAACTCGCCGGTC
>DAIAZB010000612.1 GCA_027443745.1 Thiomonas sp.
CGTGGAGATAATCGAACTCGGTCACGCCGGCTGGAAACTCTCCCGGCTTGAGCGCGACGAAAGCCCAGCGCCCGCCAGGCGCCCACGAGCGATCGAACTGGCCGATGGACAGCACCAGGCTGGCCGCGGTGCTGGACTGCAGGGTCACGGTGTCGGCCTTGAGGTCATAGCCTGTCACCACTGCGAAATGCCAGTTCAGCGGTGCGCCCACGCGCTGCAGCGCCACCACCGGAATGCCCGCGGCCACCTGCGCGAACAGCGCCGCAAGTTCGCGCGGCAGCACATAGGCCACACGCCCCGCACGCCGTGTGGCGCCGAGCATGTCGACTTGCAGCGTGCCGTCGAGCTTCGGGGTGTAGAGCTGCGGCACCAGTGCGGCCACCGAGGTGTCGGCTCCCGACCAGTTCAGCACGGCGGCGAGCGAAGCCGGACCGCAGTAGCTGCGGTCGTCCGCATAGAACGGCACACCCGCCACTTGCGCCCGCGCCGGTAGCCCGGCGGGGGCGCCGAGCAAGACGCCGTGGCTGTATTGCGGTTTGTAGGCGCCGCCGAGGGGCAGGGCGCAACCGCCCAGCAGTGCCGCGGCGGCCAGGGCCGCCGTCAGACTGGCTGTGCGCAGGGCGCGCGAGCGGCCCGGTGTGAGGATGCGGCCTGCAGCAGGGGGCGTCGCGCGAGGGGTCAAACCGCCAGCACCACCAGGATGGCCACCAGCAGAATGATCACCATTTCCTGAAAGCCCAGATCTCCCGCGGCCGGCATGGCGTCGATCTTGCCGGCCAGGCTGGCGACTTCCTGATTGCTGAGCGCGGCCAGGCGCTGCTGCGTGATGTCGTGGCTCAAGCCCATCTGCTCCAGCTTGTGCTGCACATCGGCGCGTGCCAGGAATTGATCCAGCGTCTGGCGGTCTTGGGTCAGGGTGGTGCCCTGCGCGCCGGCGGTCTGTTGCGTGGTCTGCTGCGTGAGTTGCTGCGTGCCGATGAGTTCGGCTTTCGCTGCGGGCGCGGCGGCAAGCAACCCCAGGCCGAACAAGGAGGTAACGAGTTGGGAGTTGGCTGGTCAGGCGTTTGGCATGCATGGCGTGATCTCCAGAAGGGCGGGCGTGTGGCTTCGTTCAAAGCCGCAACGCACAACACAAGTGGCACAAAAGCTCGTAGGCAAAGTTTACGGCAGACCCTGGCGCTGGCGCGATGGGTTTCGCATCCAAACGTTTCACATGCAAACGTTTCACATCCAAACGTTTCACATCCAAACGTATCCGCCCGCTGCGCTTGTCGCATCCGCCATGTTCGTCTCCTGACCGGCGTGCGTTCAGACGCGCTCGATGATGGTCACATTCGCCATGCCGCCGCCTTCGCACATGGTCTGCAGACCATAGCGGGCGTGGCGCTGGTGCAGGGCGTGGACCAGGGTGGTCATCAGTTTCGTGCCCGACGCTCCCAGCGGATGCCCCAGGGCGATGGCGCCACCGTGCACGTTGAGGCGCTGCGGGTCGGCCTGCAGCGCCTGCAGCCAGGCCAGGGGCACCGAGGCGAAGGCCTCGTTCACCTCGACCAGGTCCATATCGTCCAGCCGCATGCCCGCTCGCTCCAGCGCGCGCCGGGTGGCCGCAATGGGCGCTTCGAGCATGATCACCGGGTCGTGCCCCAGCACGCTCATGTGGTGGATGCGCGCCAGCGGCTGCGCTCCCAGCGCCTTGAGTCCGCGTGTGTTCGCCACCAGCACGCCGCTGGCGCCGTCGCAGATCTGGCTGGCGTTCGCCGCGCTGCACAGCCCGCCCTCGGCAATGGGCTTGACCGCGGCCATCGCCTCCAGCGAGACATCGTGGCGCAGGCCTTCGTCCACCGTGTGCAGCGCAACGGTCGGCTCGCCGTCGGCCGTTCTCACCGCCAGCGGCACGATTTCCGCGTCGAACAGCCCGGCCGTGGTGGCCGCGCTGGCACGCTGGTGGCTTTGCAGCGCATAGCGGTCGAGCGCGTCGCGGCTCAGGCCGTATTTGCGTGCCATCATGTCAGCGCCGGTGAACTGGCTGAACGCCACGCCGGGGTAGCGCGCCTGCATCGCGGGCCCCACCGGGCTGCCGTAGCCATGCTTGTGCGCGAGGCTGGCCGGCAGGCCCATGGGGACGCGCGACATGCTCTCCACCCCGCCGGCAATCGCCACGTCCATGCAGCCCGACATCACCGCCTGGGCGGCGAAATGCAGGGCTTGCTGCGACGAGCCGCACTGCCGGTCCACCGACGTGGCCGGAACGCTTTGCGGCAGGTTCGACGACAGCACCGCGTTGCGTGCGATGTTGTTGGCCTGCTCGCCCGCCTGGCCGACACAGCCCAGAATCACGTCGTCGATGCAGGCCGGGTCGGCGCCGCTGCGCAGCACCAGCGCGTCGAGCACGCAAGCCGCCAGATCGGCCGGATGCCAGCCCGACAGCCGCCCGCCACGCCGGCCTCCAGCCGTGCGTACGGCGGCCACGATGTATGCCTCGCCCATGGTTGTCGTCCTCCGGTGTTGCGGGCCGCGCGGCCATGCGTTGTGGCGCGCCGGGGTTTGAACCGCCGACGGGGCCTGTTCCAGCCCTGGCGCAACGCAGTTTAGGCCTGCTTGCCGCCGCGTCTCAGCCGCGCCAGCCCGCTCCTTCGCGACGGGCGCGGCCGAGCGCTTCGAGGGTGTCGAGGATGCGGGGCAGGCTCTTTTTCCACGGACCGCGACCTTTGAAGCGGGCCTCCAGCGCGGGCAGGGGCAGGGCGTGCGCGCTGCTGGCGAGGATGTCGGCAACGGCGCGCACCTGTTCCGGCAGGGCCGAGGGCCAGGGGTGGATGGGCGCGGGCGCCGTTGGTGCCGCGCTTGCGGATCGGGCGGTGAGGGCGGGCGCTGCGTCCATGCCGTCGAAAGCGGCTTGCACCGGGCCGGGTGCTGGCTGTTGCGGGTTC
>DAIAZB010000613.1 GCA_027443745.1 Thiomonas sp.
CGAGATAGGCGCCGAGAATGCGCCGCAGCCACGCATGCGCCGTCACATAGCGCCGCCAGTCATGGGCGTAGACGAAGCGTTGGGCACGCTCGGTCTCGGCGGCGTCGAGCAGGGCGGGCGCATCGGCCCCCATATCGCGCAGATCGAGCCGCCAGATGTGCACATTGCGGCCCTGCGGCCAGGCCAGCGTGGCCGGCCCATGGGCGCACGGGCGCGGCGGCAGCGTGGTGGCAAGACTCGGCGGCCTGGGGTTGTACGGCGCATTGCCCTGCGCGCGCGACCAGCGTTGGGCATGGGGTTCGCGAGTGGGTGTGGACAGCATGGATGCCTCCGTCGGTGATGGTTCAGGGCAGGCTCTTGCCGCGGCCCAGGCCGCCGAACAGGCGTTTGACCAGGCCGGGTCTGCTCAGGGTCTCGACTTCGAGTTCGTCGTAATGGCGCGCGATCTGGCCCAGCGTCTCGAAGATCAGCAGGCGCGCGTTGGCGCGCTTGCCGGTGCGCTCATGCATGCCGATGACAGCTTGCATCGCCGTGAGCGAATCGCCACCCAGGTCGAAGTAGTTGTCCTGCAGTTCGATCTGCTCGGGCTTGAGGCCCAGCAGCGAAGACCAGATTTCGGCCAGGGCCTGCTCTGTCGGCGTCAGCACGCGGTCGGTGGCGTTCGGCTTGGGCGCAGTATCGGGGTCTGCGCACGGGAGCGTGGCCTCGGGTTGAATCTCAGGTTTGGTGGCGGCCGCGAGATGGTGCAAGGCGGCTGCAGCCGGCGAGGCCTGCGTCGCCAGCAAGGCGTTCAGCGGCTGTTGCGGCTCGGCGACGAAGCGTTGAACCAGTTCGAGAAATCGCGTCTTGAACGCCGCTGCGGTGCTCGCGCTGTAGATGTCGGCGTTATAGGTGAAGCCGCCTTCCAGACCGCCCGGCACGTCCATCAGCCACAGACCCAGGTCCTCGGTGGCGCCCTTCTGGAACATGAGGATGCTGCTTTGCTCCAGATCGCCCCAAAGCCGGGTGCGCTCGCGGGCATCCTGAAACGAGAACAGCGCCTGGTAGATGCCGGCATGCTGCGAGCGCGCCTTCATTTCCGGCTCCATCGCCAGGCGCTCGAAGGGAATGTCCTGAAAGCTGAGCACGTCGAGAAATTCCTGCTTGACTCTGTGCAGGTAGTCGGTCGTGGCCTGGTTCGGGTCGAGCCGCAGTTGAAGCGGCAGCAGGTTGTTGAAAAACCCCATCACCGGCTCGACTTCGGTCATCATGCGGCCGCGCACGGGCACGCCGATCACCACGTTCTCGCTGCCGGCGGTCTGCGCCATCATGGCGCCGTACAGCGCCAGAGCCAGCATGTTGAGGGTGACGTCGGCCTGTCGGGCGATGTCGCGCAGTTGTTCCGTGGTGGCCTTGTCGATGCTGACCCATTCGGTGGCGCCCTCCCCACTCATGCCGGCGCTGCGCGGTCGGTCGGTTTGCAAAGTCTTGGGCGCTGGGGCCTGGGCCAGGCGCAGGTTCCAGTCGCGCAGCTGCGCGGCGAAGGCCGGGCTTCGCAGCCATTCGGCCTGCCAGTGGGCATAGTCGGCATAGGTCACGGGCAGGGGCGCAAGGATGTTGGGCGTGCCCTGCCTGCGCGCGGCGTAACAGGCGGCCAGCTCGCTGTAGAGCAGGTCGAACGACCAGCCATCCCAGATGATGTGATGGGGCATGAACAAGAAGGCATGCTCTTGCGGCGCCAGCTTGAACAGCGCGACACGGAACAGCGGCGCCTGGTGGATGTCGATGGGCTGGTCGACCATCGCCTGCATGCGGCGCATGAGTTCGGCTTCGCGATCGGCCTCGGGCCGCTGGCTGAGGTCGTCGAAAGGCAGCTCGAAGTCCGCCGGCGCCATCACCACCTGTTCGTGCCGGCCGTTGACCGTGCGGATGACGCTGCGCAGCGCAGGCTGGCGCAGCATCATGTCGAGCAACGCCTGTTTGAAGGTGTCCAGCGCCAGCGGGCCGCGCAGGCGGTGCGCGGATGGCGAGTTGTAGACCACCCGACCCGGATACAACTCCTCCATGAACGCGATGCGCTCCTGCTGCGCGGTGAGCGGCGCGGTGGTGCGCGCAGGGTCGTGGCGGATGGCGATGCGGCCACCACCGCC
>DAIAZB010000614.1 GCA_027443745.1 Thiomonas sp.
TGAGCCCGGCGCCATGCGCGGTGGCCATGAGGAAGGACCACAGCAGCAGATGCGCCGGCTTGATGCGGGCGAGCCAGCGCGGATGGCGCTTGCGCATCAGCTTGTACAGGCCAAAGCCGATCAAGGCCAGGCCGCAGGCCACGCCGATCAGCCGCACCTGGCTGACGTAGGCGGTGAGCAGGGCGAAAGGCAGCAGCGCCGCTGCCATGGCGAGGAAATGCCCGGCGCCGATGGGCACCAGCGCCCGCAAGACGGCGCCCCCGCGCCGCGCCTGCATGCCGTTGGAGACGGCCAGCAGCCAGCCCATGCCGGGGTTGATGCCGTGGTACACGCCCAGCGCGAGCACCAGCAGCCAGGGACCGATCGCGCCGGACATGGGCTGTGGCTGCGTCTTGGGCCGCCCTGGTCAGACCGAGGGAAAGCAGAAGGAGTCGGTGGAGCAGTCGCCCCCTTCGAGCCGGATCTGGTGCGCGGAGTAACCCTCGGGGAAGGCGACGACATAGTCCTTGTCCAGCGTCATGCCGCCGTCGGGGTGGACGTTCACCTTGACTTGCGCGCCGGGCAGTGCGGCGCCGTAGAACTGCCGGTCCCAGGTGCTGTAGAGCGAGTTGGTGAAGTACACGCGCCGGCCGTCGCGGCTGATTTCCAGCATTTGCGGCGCCCCGGCGAAGCTGGCGCCGCTGGGGTGGGGTGTGCGCCGGGCGATGCCGCCGAGATGCACCGAGCCGGCGAGCCGGGGTGCCATCGGGTCGCGCACGTCGTACTGGCGCAGTTCGCCTGTTCCCCAGCAGGCGACGTAGAGGAAGCGGTCGTCGAGCGAGAGGTCGATGTCGGTCACCAGCGGCGGCACGGCGCCGAAGGGCTTGAGCAGATCGGGCAGTTGCTCGGCGCTGGCGGGTTCCGGGGGAATGGTGGCGGTTTTCCTGGCGTGGAAGACGCCGTCCTTCTCGCGCCACCAGGTCCAGATCGAGCCTTCGAGATTGGTGGTGTCGACCACCACGCCGAGAAAGCCGTAGTCCTTGGTCGGCTCGTGGGCCGGGCGCACCTCCAGCGCCATCTGGTGGTTGGCACCGAGGTCGATGGTCTGCAGATGCTTGCGCCCGCGCAGATCCCAGAAATGCAGGCAGTGGCCGTAGCGGTTGGCCAGCAGGTCTTCGCCGACCAGGCCGTTCTCGAACTGCGGCGGCAGGCCCCATTCGCTCGACACCATGTAGTCGTGCGGGATGTTCCACCAGAAGTCGTAGCTCATGCGCTGCGGTCCGCGGTCGAGCTCCCAGCGGCCGAGCACCTCGAAGTTCTCGCAGTCCATCAGGAAGATGCCCGGAGGGCCGTCGGTGCCGTCTTTTCCGGCGCCGCCCAGGGTGCTGATGTACAGCCCCTCAGGGCCGCAGTGGGTGGTGTGCGGGCGCGAGTAGCCGGTCTTGTGCATCAGCTCCTCGGGCTCGATGACCTTGACCAGCCTGGCCTCGGTGGGATGGGGCTTGGTGTCGACGATGTAGATGCGCGAGGAGCGAATGCCGGGGATGACCAAATACCGGCGCTCGGTGAAGGGGTGACCGAGCAGGGGCGAGAGCATGGAGCTGCAGGCGTTCCAGCCGAAGTGGTGGAATTCGTCACCCTTGTGCGGCATGTCGATGCGGTGCACCACGTGACCGCAGTCTTTGGAATCGGGGTCGACGTCGATCACGGCCAGGGCGTCTGGGCGGGTGAAGTCGGGCGAGAGCATCAGGGTGTAGGCGTAATGCTCCACCGGCGCTTCCATCGCCAGCTTCGGACTGGGATAGAAACTGGGGTCGGGGCGGATTCTTTGCAGCATGGCGATCTCCAGGCGTTGTTGGATGACGGTGCTGCAATCCGGCGCGCGGGCGTGGCGGTGCAGCCTTGCAGGCCAGGCCTCCATGCTGGCATCCGACAAAGCTAGACCCGCTCGCCGAATCGGCAATGCGGGTTAATCCGGGGGTGGTGGGCCTGGCAGCCCAGGCGCGGCATCAACGATGGATACAGGCGCCCGGGCAGCGTTCGGCGGCAAGCTCCATGCTGCCGGCATGCAGCCACAAGGCCTGGGCACGATGCGATGCGCCACCCGCAGGAGCGTCCAGGTCCCAGTCCGACAAGACCTGGCGCAGTTGGCCGTGATCCCAGTGCTCGCGTGGACGATGGGTGTGGCCGTGGATCATCCAACGGCTGTTGGCAGCCTGGAGCCAGCGCGCGGCCTCGAAGGGGTCGGCATCGCTCCAGGTGTCCATGCGGCTTTGAGAAGCGCGGCTCTGGGCACGCATGGCTGCAGCCTGCTCGATGCGCGCCGGCAATGGTTGTGTCAGGAACCGGGCTTGCCATTCGGCGCCGCGGCAAAGCGCGCGCCATTGCAGGTAAGGGGCATCGCTGGTGCACAGCGCGTCGCCATGGGTGAGCACGATACGCTGCCCGCCGAGATCCAGAACGCAAGGATCGGGCAACAGCGAGGCGTTGCAGCGATGGGCAAAGCCTTGCTGCAACAGGAAGTCGCGGTTGCCGTGCATCACATGCACGGCATGGCCGTCGGCGGCGTAGGCGGCCAGGGCGGCGCAAACCTGGTGGTGGGCATCTGGCGGGCCCATGTCGAGCAAGTCGTCGCCGACCCAGGCTTCGAACAAGTCACCGAGGATGAAGAGGCCATCCGCGGCCCAGGCCTCCGCACCCAGCCAGCGCAGAAAGCCGGCTGTGGTGGCGGGCGCCTCAGGGCCAAGGTGCAGATCGGAGACGAATGCAAGGTGCCGCCATGTGGGCGGCGCCATCAGATCGGCGAATCGTCCCGGCAAAGCCTGCAGGGACGGTTGCGAGGGCGACTCAGACTTCAACGGCTTTGAGGATCACCACGTCTTCCAGCGGCACGTCCTGGTGGCCGCCCTTGCCGCCGGTTTTCACGCCCTTGATGGCATCCACCACGTCCTGGCCTTGCACCACCTGGCCGAACACGGCGTAGCCCCAGCCCTGGGACGACGGCGCGGTGTGGTCGAGGAAGGCGTTGTCCGCGACGTTGATGAAGAACTGCGCGGTGGCCGAATGCGGGTCATTGGTGCGGGCCATGGCCAGGGTGTAGCGTTTGTTCTTCAGCCCGTTGTTGGCCTCGTTCTGGATCGGTGCCTGGGTGGGTTTTTGCTTCATGCCGGGTTCGAAGCCGCCGCCTTGAACCATGAAACCGTCGATCACGCGGTGGAACACGGTGCCATCGAAGTGGCCGCTCTTCACATAGGCCAGAAAATTGGCTACCGACTTGGGGGCTTTCTCGGCGTTGAGTTCGATGCGGATGACGCCTTTGTTCGTGTGCAGTTCAACCATGATGGTCCTTGTTTACTTGAGAAGAATGGCTTGTTTGATGACGACTGGCGTGACCGGCACGTTCTGCATCGGGCCGTCGTCGCGCGTGGTGACCTTGGCGATGCGGTCCACCACGTCCATGCCCTTGATGACTTGGCCGAATACGGCATAGCCATGGCCGTCGGGTTGAGGATAGTCGAGCGAAGCATTGTCGACGAGGTTGATGAAGAACTGCGAGGTGGCCGAATTCGGGTCGGAGGTGCGCGCCATGGCGATGGTGCCACGCAGGTTCTTCAGTCCGTTCTTGCTCTCCAGCGGAATGGGCGAGCGCGTG
>DAIAZB010000615.1 GCA_027443745.1 Thiomonas sp.
CGCAGTGGACATCCAGCGCCGCACCCGTCAACGCCGTGTTCATGCAGCCCTGGCGCTGAATCTGCCGCTCGGCCGCAGCGGCGACCCGCGCAGCGATGGCCTGGCTGGATTCGCCTTGGGGCAGGCGCAGCAGTTCGTCAGGCTCCAGCGCGCCCACCTCCACCTGGATATCCATGCGGTCGAGCAGCGGCCCGGAGATGCGGCCCTGGTAACGCGCCACCTGCTCGGGCGTGCAGCGACAAGTGCGCGTGGCGTGGCCGAGGTAGCCGCAAGGGCAGGGGTTCATGGCGCCGATGAACTGGAAGCATGCAGGGAATTCCGCCTGTCGCGCCGCACGCGAAATGTGGATGCGCCCGCTTTCCAGCGGTTCGCGCAGGCTTTCCAGCACGCTGCGGTCGAATTCCGGCAATTCGTCGAGAAACAAGGTCCCCTGGTGTGCGAGTGAAATTTCGCCGGGTCGCAGCACGGAGCCGCCACCGCCGCCCACCAGCGCGACCGCGGAGGCGGTGTGATGCGGGCTGCGGAAGGGCCGCTGTCCCCAGCGCGCCACATCGAAGCGGCCCACCAGGCTCAGTACCGCCGCGCTTTCCAGCGCCTCGTCGGGCTGCATCGGCGGCAGCAGGCCGGCAAAGCGCTGCGCCAGCATGGACTTGCCGCTGCCGGGCGGCCCCACCATCAGCGCGTGGTGCTTGCCGGCGGCGGCGATTTCGAGGGCACGCTTGGCGGCGCTGTGGCCGCGCACTTCGGCCATGTCGGCCACGTCCGCGGGCGGGGCGGGAGGCTGTGGGGCAGGGCGCAGGTCGGCAGCCTCGCACTGCTTGCACAAGTAAGCCACCACTTCGCTCAAATGGCCCGCGCCGAGGACGCTGTCGGGCGCGACCAGCGCGGCTTCGGCGGCGCTCTGCGCCGGCAACACGAAGCACAACGCACCGTTGCCGCCCGTGTTCTGTCGCGCGATGGCGAAGGCCATGGCCAGCGCACCGCGCACCGGACGCAGCGCGCCCGACAGCGACAACTCGCCGGCGAACTCATGGCCGGCCAGGGCATGCGGTGGGATCGTCCCCTCGGCGGCCAGCAGTCCGAGGGCGATGGGCAGATCGAAGCGGCCCGACTCCTTGGGTAGATCGGCCGGCGCCAGATTGACAACGATGCGCCGCGATGCCGGGAAGGCAAAACCGCTGTTGAGCAGGGCGCTGCGCACGCGGTCGCGGGCTTCACGCACCTCCGCCTCGGGCAGGCCGACGATTGAAAAGCTCGGCAGGCCGTTGGCCAGGTGCACCTCCACCTGCACCGGCGGCGCCTCCAGTCCAAGCAGGGCGCGGCTGGCAACCTGGGCCAGGGACATGTGTCAGGGCGCCGGCGGTTTGTCGCGCGGGGCGGTCAACGGCGCTTCAGCAGAAAGCGCCTGCCCGCCGGAAGTTTTCTCACGGGGGCTCGGCGCGAGTCCACTGGTGCCTGGTTGTGTGCCTTCCAGCGCGGCCAGCTGCGCCTCCAGTTGCGCAATGCGTTGGCTGGAGGCGGCCAGCATGGCTTGCAGCGCGTCGAACTCGTCGCGCGTCACCAGATCCAGGCGTCCCGCAGCGGACTGTGCCAGCGCGCGCGCATTGCGCTGCATGTCTTTCAACGGTGATTTGTCCAGCGCCTCGGCGGCGCGGCGCAAGAAGGCCTTGGGCGAGTCGGGGGTCGATGTGGTCATGGTGCGGAGGGTGTGAAGAGAGGGGGTTGTGAGGCATGGAACCTGGGAGCCAGCCGCCATTGTGGCGGTAATCGTGGCCGCGTTGGCAAGTCCGACGCATCGAACTTGTCGCAACCAGGGATCGGCGGTGCCGCGCGGGCTCCAAACGCCGACACATCGGGGGGGCACGCCCGACCTCCAGGCAGGACACCGCAGCCGGTTGGGCAGGGAGTATTGGACTCCAAGTCCGCTGGTCCCACGGGACTTGCCCATGCACAACAACGGCGCAAAGCCCGGTATGCGTGCGCCAGGCATCGGCGACGCACCGCAAAACGCACCCCACACGAGCATTGCGCACAAAAACAGGGCTTTCGCCACGGAAACAACGGGCGCGGAAAGGCCTGGGTGTATCCAGGCGGGCCTGGCACGAAAGCTGCAAAGCCATGTCCGGGCTTGCCACTGTCCAGCTTCTCACTGTCCCCTACTCGATTGCTTGCCAACGTTTCTGGAGAACCCTGATGAAAACAAGAGTCCTCGCTGTCTGCATCGCTGCTGCTTACGCTTACGCCGGTTTCGCCTCCGCCCAGACCGCTCCGGCGGCTCCCGCAGCCCCCAGCCTGGGCGCGGTGCTCGCGGCCACGCCCGGTCTGAGCATCACGGGGTATGTGGCGTCCACCTACACCCACTTCGATACGACGCCCCTGCTGCGCGCCTTCGACACCAGCCAGAACGGCTTCAAGCTCAACCAGGCCGCAGTGACACTGGCCTATCTGCCGACGTCCGGTGCTGGCGCGCAGGTGACGGCGATCGCGGGATCGGATGCCAAAATCCTGCGCAATGGCGAGTGCTACCAAAACGGGAGTGTTAATTGCGGCTCTGGCGGCCAGTTCGACCTCAACAACGCTTTCGTGCAATATGCCACCGGACCGCTCACGGTGATGGCCGGCAAGTTTTCCACCCTGGCCGGGGCTGAAGTCGTCAACCCCGCGGCCGACAACGAGATTTCCCGCTCGCTGCTGTTCTGGGACATGGAGCCCGGAACCCACACCGGGGTGCGAGCGGCTTATGCCGTTTCGGGCGCGCTGACCCTGACCGCTGGCGTGAATAACGGCTGGAACTTCACCAGTTCGCCCGCCGGCACCGCCAAGACGATCGAGCTTGGCGCATCGGGTTCGCCAAACAAGATGTTTTCGTATTCTGGCGCGTTCTACTCGGGTCAGTCGCCCCTGTATGGCGGCAGCCCGAACGGCACGCTGCAATTGCTCGATTTGGTCGGCACCCTCAATGCAACCGACGCCCTAAACTTCGTCGCCAATGTCGACATCCTGTCCAAGGACGATTACCTGGGAGTCGGCACCGGCAAGGGCAAGGCGAATGGCCTCGCCCTGTACGCGAACTACAGCCTGACGGACCAGTGGATGTTGTCAGCGCGTGGCGAATACATCGACGACAAGGACGGCATCGTCTCGGGCATCAACGGAACGTCCAACAAGCTGAAGGAATTGACCCTGGCCGTGAATTACGCGCCGGTCAAGAACCTCAAGCTCTCGGTCGAAGCGCGCCAGGACAAGTCGGACGTCGCGATTTTCACCAAGAACGGTGCCTCCACCAACAACCAAACGTCACTCGAGTTGCAAGGCATCTATTCGTTCTAAGCATCCACCCCACCCCCATCAGGAAGGAGCAACCCATGAAAATGATCATGGCCATCATCAAGCCGTTCAAGCTCGACGAGGTGCGTGAAGCCTTGTCCGGCATCGGCGTGACAGGCATCACCGTCACCGAAGTCAAGGGCTTCGGCCGGCAGAAGGGCCACACCGAGCTGTATCGCGGCGCGGAGTATGTCGTCGATTTTCTGCCGAAAGTGAAAATCGAGGCCGCCGTGCCCGAAACCCTGGTCGAACGCACCATCGAAGCCATCG
>DAIAZB010000616.1 GCA_027443745.1 Thiomonas sp.
TCCTTGGTTTACTTGACCGCGCCGAAGGTCAGCCCGGCGACGAGTTGCTTCTGGCTGAACCACCCCAGCACGATGATGGGGGCGATCGCCAGGACCGAAGCCGCCGACAGCTTGGCCCAGAACAGCCCTTCGGGGCTGGAGTAGCTGGCGATGAGGGTGGACAAGGTGCCCGCCTTGAACGACGCCAGGTTGAGCGACCAGAACGACTCGTTCCAGCTCAGCACGATCGCCAGCAGCGCCGTGGAGGTGATGCCGCCCACGCCCAGGGGCAGGATGACGTGGCGAAACTCCTTCCACACCGATGCGCCGTCCATGCGCGCGGCTTCGAGGATCTCGTTCGGGATGTCCTTGAAGTAGGTGTAGAGCAGCCACACCATGATGGGCAGGTTGGTCATGGTGAACACCGTCGTCAACCCGATCAGGCTGTCGAGCAGGCCGGTGAACTTGGCCACCAGGTAGATGGGCACCAGCGCCCCCACGGCGGGCATCATCTTGGTCGAGAGCATCCACATCAGCATGTCGCGGGTGCGCCGGGTGCGGAAAAAGACCATGGAATACGCCGCAGGAACCGCGATGAGCAAGCCCAGCAAGGTCGAACCCAGGCTGGTGACGAGCGAGTTGCGCGCGTAGCGCAGATAGTCGCTCTGCGCGTTGACCGTGGCGAAGTTTTGCAACGTGGGCTTGAACAGCAGCAGCGGAGGCGTGGCGATGGCCTGCACCTCGGTCTTGAATGCCGTCATCACCAGCCACAGCAAGGGAAACACGAGCACCAGCGTGGCCAGCCAGGCCACCACCGTGCGCAAGGCGAGCCAGTGCAGGGGCGTTTTCATGGGCGTGCTCCTTCAGTCCAGGTTGCGGCCAACCACGCGCAACAAGAAGATGGCTGCAATATTGGCCAGCACCACCGCGAACAAGGCGCCAGCCGAGGCCACTCCGATATCGAAATTCATCAGCGCATCCTTGAAGATGAGAAAGGCCACGTTGGTGCTGGCATTGCCCGGCCCGCCGCTGGTGGTGGTGAAGATCTCCGCGAACACGCCGATAAGGTAGATCATCTCGATCATCGTGACGACCGCCATCGAACGCGCCATGTGCGGCAGGGTGAGGAACCAGAAGCGCTGCGGCGCGGTGGCCCCATCCATGCGCGCCGCCTCCATCTGCTCCTGGTCGAGCGACTGCAGCGCGGTGATGAAAATGAGGCAGGCGAACGGCAGCCACTCCCAGGCCACGATCACGATCACCGACAACAACGGATACGTGGTGAGCCAGTCCACCGGCTGCGCGCCGAAAGCCTGGCTGATCTGCGCCAGCACGCCGTAGATGGGGTTCATCATCATGAACTTCCACATCAGCGCCGCTGCCGTGGGCATGACGAAAAACGGTGCGATCAGCAGCAGCCGCACCGCGCCGCGCCCCGGAAAGGGCTCGTGGATCAGCAGCGCCAGCGCCACGCCCAGCACCACCGTGATGCCGATGACCGATCCGAGCAGGATCAGGGTGTTGAGCACCGCGGTGAGGAAAGCCGGGTCGGTGAAGAAGTAGCGGTAGTTCTCCAGCCCCACGAACACGCGTGGGCCGGGGATGGTGAG
>DAIAZB010000617.1 GCA_027443745.1 Thiomonas sp.
CTGCGCGCCTGGCTGACACGCAACCCGCGCCCAAATTTCCCGAGCCGGTGGTGCGCAATCACGTGACGCAAGACCGCTCGGTGCGGATTCGGGAGCAACAGGTGCGCGGAGCCACCACCCAAATTCACGTGCAACCGCTGCATGGCGGCCCTGCCTACAACATCGTGCCGCCCGATGTATCGTCCAGCACCGACCCTGCCAACATGCAGGGTCGCATGCAGTGGACCATCGGCACCTTCAAATGACGACGGGCCGGGCCCAAGGCCGGCGCCTGCCGCGAGTTCTCTCGTCCTCCCTCGCCTCGTCGCCATGATTGAGCAAGGTGGCTGCGCCGGCGGTCTGAACACCCCGTATTGATTCCCCATGGCCGTCTTCACCACGCTCGGCGCCGCCGAAGTCCAGACCTTCCTGAGCGGTTTCGATCTCGGCTCGCTGACCGCGTTGCAAGGGATCACGAGCGGCATCGAAAACACCAACTATTTCGTCACGACCACGCACGGACGCTTCGTGCTGACGCTGTTCGAGCGGCTGAGCGCCGAGCAGCTTCCGTTCTACCTGCGACTGATGCATCACCTCGCAGCGCACGCCATTCCCGTGCCCGACCCGATGGCCGACCGCGAAGGCCGCATCCTGCACCAACTCAAGGGCAAACCGGCGGCTCTGGTCACGCGTCTTCCCGGCCATAGCGAACTGCAACCGGAGGCCGCGCATTGCGCGCAGATCGGGACCTGCCTGGCCCGCATGCATCTGGCGGCGAGGGATTTTCCGCTGTTGCAAGCCAATCTCCGCGGCTTGGCCTGGCAGCAGCAGACCATTCCGCTGGTGCTGCCGCATCTCGGCGCAACCCAGCGCAACTTGCTGCAAGCCGAGCTCACTCATCAAACCGCATTGGCCGCAAGTCCCGCGTTCGCGCAGTTGCCGCGCGGCGCCGTGCATGCCGATCTGTTTCGTGACAACGCCTTGTTCGAAGACGGCCGGCTCTCGGGCGTATTCGACTGGTATTTCGCCGGCAGCGACACCTGGGTGTTCGATCTGGCCGTGGCCCTGAACGACTGGTGCATCGATCTAGCCACCGGCGCGCTGGACGCCGAGCGCTGCAAGGCCCTGCTCGATGCCTACCAGCATGTGCGGCCCTTGCTGGCCGCGGAATCGACCTTGCTGCCCGACGCCTTGCGCGCCGCGGCGCTGCGCTTCTGGACCTCGCGCCTGGCCGACTTTCACCTGCCGCGCGACGCCCATCTGCTGAAAGCCCACGACCCGGCACATTTCGAGCGCGTGCTGCGCCAGCGCGTCCATGTCGCCAACCATGGGGCAGCGCTGCTTGCCTGAAACACGACAGGAAGACTGCGACATGCAACGCCAAGCGGACGCGAGACTGACTCCGACCCCGGAACAGCCGCGCCCTTTGTCCGATCTTCCCGGGCCTCTTGGGCTGCCTTGGGTGGGCCAGGCGTGGCGGCTTCGCCCTGACAGGCTGCACCTCCAGCTTGAAGCCTGGGGCCGGCAATACGGGCCTTGCTACCAGTTCCGCTTCGGCCCGCGCACGATCCTGGTCGTGTCCGGCCACGCCACCATTCAAACGCTGTTGCGCGATCGACCCGAACGCTTTCGCCGCCCCCTGCTGGGCGGGCGCATCGCGCGTGAAATGGGCTTCGACGAAGGCCTGTTCTTCGCCAACGACGAAACCTGGCAGCGCCAGCGCCGCATGGTCATGGCTGGCCTCGACCCGGGCCATGTCAAGGCCTACTTCCCGACCCTGCTGAACGTGACCCTGCGCCTGCGTTCGCGCTGGCAGGCCGCTGCACGCAACGGATCCCGGATCGACCTGCAAGCCGATCTCATGCGCTTCACCGTGGATGCCAGCGCCGGGCTGGCTTTCGGCATGGACGTCAATACCCTCGAATCCGACGACGATGTCATTCAGCGGCATCTGAACCGCATTTTCCCGAAGCTGCACAAACGCGGCTTGGCGCTGCTGCCCTACTGGCGCTATGTCCGCCTGCCCTCCGACCGCGCGCTGGACCGCAGCGTCTCCGCCGTGCAGCAGGCGATTCGGGGCTTCATTGCCGATGCCCGCCAGCGCCTGCAGCGCGACCCCACCCTGCGCGAGCGGCCGCGCAATCTGCTCGAGGCCATGATCTGCGCCGCAGACCGTGCCGACAGCGACGTCAATGATCACGACGTGGCCGGCAACGTCATCGTGCTCCTGCTGGCCGGTGAGGACACCACGGCCAACACCCTGGCCTGGATGATCGAACTGCTGCATCGCCACCCGCAGGCGCTTGAGCGTGCCCGCGCCGAAGTCCGCCGCCTGGCGCCCGAACCCGCAGGCTTCACCCCCGAGCAAATGGCCTCGCTGGACTATCTCGACGCCTGCATCCAAGAGACCATGCGCCTCAAGCCCGTCGCCCCGCTGCTGCTGGTGCAGGCCGTGAACGAAACCACGGTTGCCGACGTCCGGGTGCCGGCGGATACCGTGGTGTTCGCCCTCATGCGCCACGACAGCCTGGATGCCCGCGAGTTCCCCGACCCCACCGCGTTCAAACCCGAGCGCTGGCTGAGCGCCGACCCAGCGGCTCCCAGTGCCGCCTCGAAGCGCATCAGCATGCCCTTCGGCGCCGGCCCGCGCATCTGTCCCGGACGCTACCTGGCCCTGTTGGAGATGAAAATGGCCATGGCGATGCTGCTGGGCGGCTTCGGGATCGAAACCGTCGCTCCGACTGCTGGCGGCGCCACGCGCGAACACCTGTCCTTCAGCATGGGGCCGGTTGGTTTGCACATGCGCTTACGCCCCTTGCACGCAGAGTTTCAACGACAGGCCGCCGACGTCGCGTGACGATCGCGCAGGCCCATGGGGCGCCGGACGCGCTTCTACAATCCAGCTGCGTTCTCTGCCTTGCCTTGTTTTTGCGCATGCAGTCATTGCGCGACATCCTCGCTTCAATCCCGCCTTTCACCCCAGGCTGTCCTTTTTCCGGCCCGTCCAGGGCTCATCACCATGCAATTGCGCACCGTCCCCGCCCGCGAGGGCCTGAGTTGGGTCAAGCTGGGTTTTGTCTGGCTGTTTCGCCAGCCCTGGAGCGTCATGCTGATGATGGGCAGCTACATCCTCGTCGTCGGGCTGTTCTCCATGCTGCCCGTCATGGGCGGCCTCGTGCCCCTCCTGGTGGCACAAATCGCCACCGTTGGTTTCCTGCTCGCGTCACGGCAAATCGTGCGTGGCGAAACGGTATGGCCCACCGTGCTGCTGGCCGGGCTGCGTGAAAGCCGTACGCGTGCGCGTGCCCTGCTGGCTCTGGGTGTGCTCTACGCCGCCGCCGTGGTGGGCGTGCTCGCCGTGGCTTCGCTGATGGATGGCGGCGCGTTACTGCGTCTGCTGCTGTTCGGCGCCATGCCGGCGCAGACCCTGGTGAAAAGCGGCGTGCTGCGTGGTGCAGCAGTGGTGGCGACCCTCAGCTACATCCCGGTGTCCATGGCCTTCTGGTTCGCGCCACCGCTGGTGAGCTGGCATGGCATGGGGCCTTGGCAGGCGCTGTTCACCAGCTTCGTCATCTGCCTGCGCAACTTGCGTGCCTTCATGCTCTACGCCATGCAATGGTTCTTGCTGTTTGCAACGGTTCCGCTGCTGGTGGTGACACTGGCCCAGGTGATGGGCGCCAGCGCCGAAGCGGCCACCCTGCTGAGTTTTCCCATGGCTTTGATGCTGTTCCTGGCCTTCATTCTGTCGTTCTACGGCAGCGTGCAAAGCCTGCTACCCGATTCGGAGTCCAGTTCTGTGGCGTTGCGTGGCAGGCCACCGCAAGCGCCGCACTGAGAATGCAACAGGCCGACACCGTATGCTTCGCTTTGTCACATCTTGACATGCCGAATGACGAGGTCACCATGCGCCGACTGCTGCTTGCCGCCCTGCTGCTGCTCACCACCGCCTTGAGCGGCTGCGGTTACAACGCACTGCAACGCCAGGATGAGCAGGTCAAGGCATCCTGGGCCGAAGTGCTCAACCAGTATCAACGCCGCGCCGATCTGGTGCCCAACCTGGTGGCCACGGTCAAAGGGTATGCCAGCCATGAAAAGGACGTGCTGACGGAAGTGACCGCAGCGCGCGCCTCGGTGGGGTCCATCCAGGCCACGCCGGAACTGGTCAACGACCCCGCCGCCTTCGCCAAATTCCAGGCTGCCCAGCAGCAAATGACCAGCGCGCTGTCGCGCCTGCTCGTGGTGTCGGAGAATTACCCGCAGCTCAAGGCCGATGCATCCTTCCGCGACCTGCAGGCGCAGCTCGAGGGCACGGAAAACCGCATCACCGTGGCGCGCATGCGCTACATCGAGGCAGTGCAGGCCTACAACAACACGGTGCGCCAGTTCCCCGGCAACCTCACCGCCATGGCGTTCGGCTACAAAACCAAGGCCAGCTTCACGGTGGATAACGAAAAAGCCATCGCGACCCCGCCCACGGTTGACTTTGGTTCGACGTCACCGAAGCCCAAGCCAGCCAGCTCGCCGTGAGCGCGCAAGCATGAACGCCAAGGAGTCTGCCACCATGGGGCATCGCGGCGGGCGAGTTGCCGCCGCTTTCCGCTTCAAGGGCTGGCGGCGTCGCAGGTCTGGCGGGTGTCATGGCTTGTTGCTCGGCCTGCTGCTGTTGGCTTGCGCAACCCTGCTGCCGGCCTGGGCTTTGGTAGCCGTACCGCCGCTGACCACGCCTGTCACCGATCTCACCGGCACCCTGAGCGCCGACCAGGTGCAGGCGTTGGACCAGCAACTGCAGGCCTTCGCCACGCGCAAGGGCAGCCAGATCGCGGTGCTGATCGTGCCCACCACGCAGCCCGAGGGGATCGAGCACTATTCCATACGCGTCACCGACGCCTGGAAGCTGGGGCGCAAAGGCGTCGACGACGGCGTGCTGCTGCTCGTGGCCAAGGACGACCGCGCGGTGCGCATCGAGGTGGGTTACGGGCTGGAAGGCGCCATCCCCGACGCCATCGCCAAGCGCATCGTGGCCGAGACCATCACGCCGGACTTCCAAGCGGGACGATTCGACGCCGGCATCCAGGCCGGTGTCAGCCAACTCATGCGCTTGATCGACGGTGAGCCCTTGCCGCCACCTCGACAGGTCGCTGCGCACGACCAGGAGCCGCCACTGCAGTTGGCCTTCTTCGTGGTGTTCGGCGCCGTGGTGCTGGGCCAGGCGCTGCGCGCCGTGCTCGGCCGCCTGCTCGGTGCCGGTGCTTCGGCTGTGGTCGCGGGCATTGGCGGCTGGCTGCTGATCGGCTCTGGACTGCTCGCTGGAGGGGCGGCGCTGTTGGCCTTTTTTGCCGTGTTCAGTGGCATGCGTTTCGGCGGGCCGGGTGGTTTCGGAGCGGGCGGCTTTGGCGGAGGCGGAAGTGGCGGTTTTGGCAGCGGCAATGGAGGCGGGTTCTCCGGAGGCGGCGGCGGTTTCGGCGGTGGCGGCGCCTCGGGGCGGTGGTAACCATGAAGACCGAGCAATGGCTGCGCCATGCCTTCTACCCCACGGCGCGGGTTCACAGAGCGTTCCCACGATCGGCCATGAGGACCATTGCGCAGGCGATCCACGCTGCGGAAAGCCGGCACGACGGCGAGATCCGGGTGGCTCTGGAAGGAGCCCTCGACTGGCCCGAGCTTTGGCACGGCATCACGCCGCGAGCGCGCGCCATCGAACTGTTTGCGCACCT